>JABSRF010000080.1 GCA_013215275.1 Oligoflexales bacterium
ATTATAGCATTCAATAACAAGTTTTAGTTTTACTTATACAAAGCTATTTTTGGTCTGGACAGTGGGGTCCACTTCATATTTCAGGTAATTAGCTTCCATTATCATTTACTTTTGAATAAAATAATCTCATACTAAAATTCAACGATCAATTGTAAATGAATAGTGGAGCGTCCATGCTTGGTGGATGGGAAGCAGTTGTAGCCCTGGAATTCCTGCTAGTATTTAGCGTAGCTTTGCTTTTAAGCCTAGCTTCGACACCCGCGCTGATTCGAATTGGACACCAGTTCCATTTCCTCGATTTGCCAGACTCCAGAGAGAATACGGACTCTTTAACAGGACCAAGAAAAATTCATGCCCATGCTATTCCTCGTATTGGTGGAATCGGAATTTTGGTGGGGTTTTTCTTGAGTACCTACATCTGGGACGGGTTTGATCACTTTGGTGGTGTGTTAGCAGCGTCTTTTGGGCTTTTTGTTCTTGGGTTAATCGATGATCTCCGCCCCCTATCTGCATGGCTACGACTGCTTGTACAAATAGCTTGTGCTTCCTTTGCAGTTTTTTCCAGTGGATTGAGCCTACAGGTATTAGCCTTGACACCTGATGTCTATTTCCCAATTCCAAGCCTGCTCGGGTTTTGTCTATCTGTTTTCGTGGTTGTCGGCGCAATTAATGCAATTAACCTTATAGATGGATTAGACGGTTTAGCTGGCGGCATTGTTTTTATAGGAGTGGCGCTTCTAAGTTACACTCACTTCTTGATAACCAGAGATTACCAGGTTCTAGGAATGGTAAGCTTTCCAATTATGGGAGCGTTGCTCGGTTTTCTTAAATTCAATACCCACCCAGCAAGTATTTTTATGGGTGATGGTGGTAGTTCTTGGCTCGGGTTTATGGTCGGCATATTGATGCTTGTTACCCTTAACAAAACAGTCGTTGAAGGCAGCTTATTGTCGAGTGCAGATATACTAGCATTAGATGCGGCTCCTGCTGTTCCAATTACTTCTATTATTCTATGCCTTGGTATCCCTGTCTTCGACACTTTTTTAGTTATACTGGGTAGGCTTAAAAGAAAGCAAAATCCATTAAAGCCAGATCGCAATCACTTTCATCATCACCTTCTGCGGCTCGGGCTCAATCATAGTCAAAGTGTTGTTGCAATCTATTTTATTGCGCTGGTTTCAGGAGTTGCTGGCATAGCAACGATAGCTTTCCCTGTCTATGACCTTTGGTGGACACCTTGGTTTGCGATATTTTTTGTGCCTTTTGTTATGATCACAGTTAGTAAAACAGGTGGAGAAGTTCTAACGTCCTTACTGAAAACTCGATCGGACCTGCATCGTGATAAAAGGGTTGGTCCCAAACTAAAGCTAATTTTGCGATACTGGGAAGGCTTAAATCGCTATACAATATATGCTTTAATTGGAATTACGCCATTCTTTGCTGGAGTTCCTCCAAAGCCTTTGGGATATGCGGCGATTTACGCTGCATCAATGATTTTCATTACACTGTTTCTTCCTTCAAGAAAAATGGATTTCCTTCAGCACTTAATGATTACTTTTGGGGCTTGCATACTTCTAGTTGTGATAAACATTAACTATCTCAATATTCATATTTTTGGAAAATCCTATAGTCTGCACAATATTTACAATTCTGCATACATTGCTCTATTTGTTAGCACTATGTTGCATATGTTGATTACATTTCGAAAGAACTATCTAAGGGTATCTCCAACAGATTTTTTATTGGTTACTGTCCCTCTTTTGATCTTGCTTGTGCCTGAACCTTGGAATTCAGAATATCGGTTAGGCACTATAAGTATGAGAGGCTTGATATTGTTTATGGGAATGAGGACTTTGGTAAAGAGACAAGGCTCAGTCTTAAGAAGAATTAAAAAAGTGCTGCTTGTAGCCTTAGTATTTGTAGTTGCTGTGAGTATATTTGAACTTAGATTGAAATTTATTGGCTGATAGTTACTTGCTATGAAAAAACTTCTGTGTAAAAATTTTGAAAATTTTGCTGCAGGTCATCTTGGCCACTGGATAGTTCCCTTTTAAATCCGTCCTTAAGACATTTTACATAGATATCCATTATTTTCGTTGAGGCCTCCTCAGCATCTGGTTTATTCATTCCATAGGCACTACCATCGGTTACAAAATTCGCCAAATTGCCATTGTTTGCCACTAAAACAGGTATTCCAACTTGCATGGCTTCTATGGCTGTTAAACATAGGGTTTCATCTATCCAAAAAGAAGGAACTAGGATTAGAGATATCTTTCTGTAAAACTGCAAATCAGTTTCCACTCTTCCTAGAAAATTTACTTTTGAGCCTAACTTTAATCTCCAGATTTCTGACAAGAGAAGACTTGTTTGTGGGCCAGATCCAGCAATTATTGCCTTCCATTCAAATTCGTCAGGCAGCTTGCTTAAAACATCTAAGAAGAAAAACGCGCCTTTCTCTTGAGATATTCTACCCACATACGCAATAATAAAAGGATTGTGTGGTAGCTTTGATAGTGTGCTTGGTTCCATTTCGAACTTTCTTGGAGGCAATGGTGATACGTAAGAATGAAAAGTATTTAGGAAATTTCTTTTTTTTTTATACTCGTTTCGAGTATAGTCGCTAGAGAATATCATCTTTCTACTGACCTTATTGACTATAGTGTCAAAAACCCTAACAAATACTGATTTCGTTGCGATAAGGTGCTCATGGTACACTATGTTAGTTTTCGGAGATAATACCTTGTATAAAAACGCCGGTAAAAACTGCTTTCTGGTTGTGACGTAAATTGCTGCTGGCCTAAGATTGAAAACGGTCAAAAATGATCGGAACAGAAAGACTATGCTAAAAAAAATTTTCTGATAAGCGATCTTTTGATTGCAAAGTATAATCGTTTCAATTTCACGATTTTTGATCTGGTCGTGCCAAGGAGATGGAATACTATCGATTAAAATAACTCTATTTTTGAATTTGGCGTGGTTTAGTACCTCTAAAGTGATTCTTTGTCCGCCGCCAAACCCACTTTGACTCGAGTCTTCCAAAACTATGAGCCTATTTTCCATAATTGCCCCCTTCCTAGTATGACAAGGATGAACTGAGCCATATCCTTGAATACACTTAGGCGGAGAAAACCCAAGTTTCTCATTCGAGAGTAGATAACTTCTTTTCGCGATTGGCTGACATTTAAAAAGCTTACTCCCCCAACCCGGTGGTAAGCGACAATATCTCGAAACCCTGCGATATCGAATCCTGCTTGAATAGCCCTGAGCCAAAAATCATAGTCCATTGCGATTTTAAATTGGGGATCATAGACGCCAATCTTTTTTACAACATCAATAGGAATTAATGTGGCTTGATGGGACAATGAACAGAACCAGTAAAGATCATTTTTTTTAGGTATGACCTTCGGAATATAGCTCCCTGTTTTCTGGCCGGATTCACTTAAGTATTCAGATCTGCATGCGATAATATTGTTTTTATTCTTTTTTGCCAGAGCCATCAATGTTGACAGTGATTTTTCGCTGCTGAAAAGATCACCTCCGTTTAGAAAAATTAAGTATTGTCCTTTTGCTTTACTAATTGCTTCATTGAAGGCGCTTGATATACCTTTTTCTTTCTGTTTATAGAGTACAAACCTCTTGTCTTGTGTAGCATAGCTTAGGGCTATTTCGAATGAGTTGTCTGATGAACTCCCATCTATCATAATGCATTCTAAGTAACTGTAATCTTGTTTTAAAATGCTACTTAGTGTGTCGGAAAGAAAATTTCCCTCATTTCTGAAAATTGTAATGATAGAAACTAGTGGTTCAATAGGCATCTGAGGCCCCCAATAAAACTTGATTATATAGATTTTCTATCTTTTTATAAGTAGTAGAAGCCTTAAATTCTTTTTCATAGCGTCTTCTTGCGTTAATACAAAAATCCTGGTACTGGTCCAGCGAATTGAAAATTTTGGCAATGGCTTGCGCTAATTGTCTGGGGTTTTGTTTTTCTACAACGAAACCAGTGGCATTTGACTGATTGACACTTCCAGTAGCAGATCCTTGGATCGAGGTAGAAATAACTGGAGTAAACAAAGCCATCGCTTCAAGTAGGACTATCCCAAATGCTTCATTCTTTGATATTGAGGGTAGTACTAATAAGCCTGATTCAATTATTAGTTTGTATTTGTGCTGATTATCGACATTTCCTAGGAATTGAACTCGAGATGCTAGATTCAATTCCATTGTTAGCTGAGCTAGCTTCTCTTTAAGTGGTCCATCCCCAACTATCTTCAATGAAAAACTAGTAGGTAGTAAGGAAAGTGAATGTATGAGGTATTCCACTCCTTTATAAGGCACTAAGCGACCGATGAAGATTAATTCACGGTTTTGAAATAACGTTTCACTCCTATTTTTAAATTTTGTGCTTGTTGTTGATTTAAGAGGATCTTCAATGCCAATTGGGATTATGGCCAATTTTTTTTGCCATTTCTTTAGAGGAATTGAATCCTTCGCATATTCTGAGGAAGTACAAATTATTTTATCTGCTCGTCTAAGTATGTAGCTCTCCATTTTCATAACAAACCAATACAGTAGCTTTTGTTTTACTATATCGCTATGCCAGTGTATTATAATTTTTCCTCTGAAACTCCTAAATAAAAAAGGAATCAAAGCAAGTGGGTTGGGAAGGTGAATATGAATAATGTCATAAGAGTTTAGATTCTGGAATATCCACTTAATGTATGGAATTGAGATTGGTGCAGACCGAATGCAGAGCTGTTCATTTAGGAGAATTAGTTTTCCATTTTTATATTTAGTGATGATACTTTTTGAAGCCTTCACGAAACAGATTATGTCAGACTTATAACCGTTAAAAGAGAGGCTGTCAGCAATCTCTTTTACCATCAGTTCCATGCCACCTGGGGCAGGCGGAAAATATTTTCCGATCTGCAAAATACTAGTACTTTTCTTCATTCAGAAGTACCTTTTGACAAAAATATACTATTATTCAACAATGCTACGTTGGCCCAAAGGAAAAAACTGTATATAGGGTAAATTGAAAATAGGGTTACTGCAAACATTCCGATTGAAACCATACCGATAGAAAAGCTTTCCAGGTCAATTTTTTTATCCCTCTTCGATGTAATTAACTTTGAAATGGAGACTAGAAAAAACAGTAATAGAAAGCTGTACCCAATGATTCCTCTTTCAGATAGTACTTTTGCATGGGAGTTCTGTGGTGGGGTTGAATGATTTATATGTTCCCTTGTCGGAACGGTAGCAGTCGAGTGTTCGTACCTCCATAAGTAAAAGTAAGAGTTTCCAGCACCAACACCAAGGAGGGGATAGCGTTTAAATAACTCAAAACCTAGCGAAGACGTATAGTATCGCATCGCACCTGAACCATTAGTATGAGGGGCTCCTACAATAAAACGCTCAACTTTATCAATAAAAGCATACTTTAACTGGCGGTAGTTTAGCTGATCCCTAAAAGAAGCGGTTACGATGCTCATTGCGGTTAGGGCCATCAAAAGGGCAAATATTCTTTTCCTTGGCATACAGAGGGTAAAAAACAAGCCTAACGAGAAGATTAAACCTAAAACGGCTGTGGACATTGTCATGATGAAACAATATAAGCTCAATAAGAGTAAGGCTATTTGGACATGCTTTTGGAATAGGTTCTTGTAAAAAACAAGGTAGATGATCATCCACCCTATCAGGTAAACAAATGTACCCGGTTCAGATGAAAAACCAGAAAACCTGGGTTGAGTTTGGGGGTTGGAGTTACGAGAATCTAAGAACTTTGGAACGATATCTGGAAGCCCAAACTCATAAATACCAAACCGAGCATACAGTGCGTAACAGCATACTAATGATCCTGAAAATATGAATATTCTTATTATTTTTTTTTTATTAGCATATACTAATTTCGACTTAGAAATACAATTAAATCCAACCCAATTTATAATATTGTATCCAAAAATTAAGAATGGAGCCAAAACCGGATTAAATCTTAGCCACTTTTTAGCCTCTGGGAACCTCCAATAATAATCATAGAATGCAGACTCATAAAAGTATAGAATGATCCCCGTTAAGGGCGTCAATATGAAAAAATAGAGAAGTATAATAGATGTATAATCTAATACTTTTCTATCAAAAAAGTACAGTAGCGTCATTATAATTAGTAAAAGTTCATAAAGTTTAAAACTGCCGCCTATGTTAACTGTAAGCACTTGTTGGTAAAAAATAAAAAACACTATTATTTTTGTCAGAAAATAGTAGGATTTATCTAATGAGAAATTTGGCATTTGGTAAAAACCTAATTAAAACCTGAACAACATGATGGCTTGATCATTAATAGTGTGAATATAGTAGAAAGAATCCCATCTTAGTTGTAGTATACAAAGAGTATTTATTCATGTAACCAAAAAATAATTATTTAAAAAATGAGCTGGCCAAGTGGTGTCGTATGGATAGGGAAGATAAAATTCGCCTTAGTTCAATATATAACCATTTCTATGGAAAAAGGAAACTGGGGATAATAATTTCAATTGTATGTATTTCACTGTCCTTATGGAGTTATTATCTAAGCGAAGATAATCTAAAGGTTATGGTCCCAATCGTGGCTTTTAATTCTGAAGGCTATGAGAATCAAAATTTTAATGACGCATATTGGAGGTTTATTTCTGACTTTAAGTATATGAAAACATTTAGCTCATCTCTAATTAAAGAGTTAGAAAATAAAAAATTAAAAGATAGTTTCATCAAAAACATGGGGGCGTACCAACATGATAGCAACCCAATATTGAACTATATCTTCAAAAGAATGTCGCCATTCATTTCAAAATACCCATTAGCTTCCACAATAGAGCAACTACCATTTTTTTTTAAACTTGAGGAAAGTTCTTCTTTAGTTGGTGGAGTTGTTTGGTATATAGGAGTAAATGCTGACAATTACAGCGAAGCGATAGGTACAATCAAAGCTATTTGCCTTGCGCTGGATCTATCAATTAAGGACTTCAACAAGTTTCAGCGTGAATGGATGGATAAAGAACTTGAAGCATTCCATTCCACAGAAGCATCTGCGAGGAGCTCGCGAGGAAAAAGCTCGAATAATTCATATGACACAATACTATATGAAGCACTGATTCTGCGACAAGAGCTTGAGAAACTTTCTGATGAATTTATCCTTAAGATTAACAGCGATTATTGGGCAGAACCGACTTATCAGCTAAGCTTTTCAGACGGCCCATATAACGAATTTATTGAATCACAGAAAAGCCACAGAATTGGTAACGAGCTAGCTAGGCTAGAGTTTATGTTAAATGAGGCACGTTCAGTACTGAAGAAAAAGAACCTATTAACTCAAGCTGAAGGGTTAATGAAAAGGTATGAAAGGCTGTTGAAAGATAAGAAGAGGGCTGACGTAGAAAGGGTTTCGGCGACTATCGCGGGTCGTGCGAAATTTAAAAAAAGCCTAAAAGTGTATGATAGAATTAGTGAAATTGGAACGAGTTTACCTTTGTTTGAGGCTGATGAGTTTTTTGATGAAAGATTAGAGATTTCTGTGAAAATTATTTCCGGCAAACTCAGTGTTTATTACTATTTGATATTGGGAATTTTTGTTGCTCTGATATTGTATACATTCATAGTATCTAGAAGTTTAATACGAAATATTTATGAAATATAAATATCGACATTACCCAATTGGTTTATTAGTTAGGAACATTCTTTGGTTCATCTTTGTTAGTCTTTTTTTTTGCGTGGCTATATGGTCTTTTTTAAAGGTTCAGATTAGGCTGCGTCACAAAGAATTTGACAAAGTCGAGCTTAACATAAAAGCAAATTATTTTGATATGTCTCGGGATAGTATTCATACGGGATTATATCTGAAAAAAGATGGCGAAATGGTTAATTGCATCGAGGGAGAGGTGTTTGTGATGAACCTTATGGTGATCAATACCTCCCCCTATAGGTTGTCTCCGGGGATTAAATCCCGAATCGGGCCTGGTAAGCCAGTAAACATCGGCATTAGAATTTTTAGCAGAGATCAATTAATATCTGAGCAAAGATATATTATGAAAAAAGTCATACCTCCAAATGGGGGTGTTGCTCATAGGGAGGAGCATGCCGAGGTTGTTTGCCCACCACCAGGCTATCACAAGGCTAATGTAGAACTAGTTCAAGAAGGGGTTGGATGGCAGAGTGACTTCATGTCTCAAGGCTTTATTAAAAGCATATTTATTGAGTCTCAAGAAAGAGCCAGGCTATAGTTCATAACCCCCAACTTAGTTACAGACGACGTCTATGGCAATGCAGGTAAAAAAAAGCTTAGAAAAAATCTGCAATTCATTCCTTTTCTATTTTTATTTTCCTATCATCCTTAATGCTATCTATATAGCATCTTTAGTATTGAATGGTACAGCTTTCGTTTTTCAGCTAGCAATCTGGTGCTTGTTTTTATTTGTGGGTATTTTAAACATAAGGTTCGCACTAGCGCTCTTTTTTCTAACTCTTTGCTTTTTTGAGCAATTAACCTTAAAATTCTGTCTTCCAAATCAGTTTATTATTGAAAATGCGGTTCTTGCTATTGTGCTAGTGTCGGGTTTTACCAACCTAAGAGAAATTCCCGATGGCTCTGTTAATTTTATCCACCCATTAGTTGTACCTTCGCTCTTCGCGATAATATTTACAATATTCAGCTTTCTATGTGGTCTGATTGATCTTCAGATTGCATCGAAATTTGGCATTAGTCTTACCTTGGTCATTAAAGATGCTATTAAAAACATATTGCTATGGGATGTTGATCTAACAAATCCAACTCATCCATTGTCACTATGCTACAGCTACCTTTTGTTCGTATGCTTTGTCGTAAACACAAGAATTGGCGACAAATCTAAAGTATACCTTAGTGATAGAGAATTTCTGGAATGCATTTTATATGGATCAGTTCTTGTTTTTTTATACGGCCTTGCACAACTAGTAGGGCTTATTGAGAATAATTCTTCTGCAGGCTTAGAAGCTACTTTTCAAAATCCTAATCATCTCTCGTTTTATTCTGGATTAATAGTAATTGCTGCCTTGATTTATCAAAAAGTTCATAAAAGCCGCAGATTATCCTCAACTATTATTATTATATTTGCTGCTATTTCTACAGTTTTAGGAAGAGGGAAAAGCGCTTGGGTGGCCTTAATATTGGCGCTTTTATTTCTATTGCTAATTAATTCCAGGCGAATAATAGGGCGTATTAGTCGATTGGGAAGGTTGACCAAAACACCGCTATATTTATTTTGTGCTTTAGCAGCCTTGTTCTTTTTTACGTTGTTTTTAAAATATTCTGGTATTTTTACCAAAATAGGATTGAACCATGAAATAGAAGAAACAAAGTATATTTTCAATAAGGTAAGGCGTTTTGATTTTTCAGCCCTACTCGTGAGTGGTGGCAGGAAACAGCACCTTGAATATGCTTTGCTATCGATTTCAAAGTATCCTTTCCTGGGTAGTGGATGGGGAAGTTTCTATGTCAATTCCCAATCTGGATATGACCTACACTACTCATACCTTTCTTGGCTTTATTCTTTTGGTATTGGGGGAGGTGTAGTTTTTGTATTCTCGGTGCTTAAATTCTTAATTTATCTTATCAAAAAAAATGACTATTTAAAGAAAAATGTTTATATTCCAATGGGTTTGATTATTTATATTGCCTTGAGCCATATTGTCGATGTGTATTTTATATATAGGCCCTTTCTATATTTAATAGGTGCTATATTTTCCTATTTTACCCAGTCATTGAGTTTGAGGCTTAATGGTAGGGGGTGCTGGTACTATAGCGTAATTATAGCATCAGTAATTCTCGGGATATCAACGGCGCGAAATCCACAGTTGAGGCATCCGCTACTTCATAAGTATAAAAATGAGAAGCATCATGATGAAAAGATCGGTGAAATTAGTTGGTATGCATATGGAAAAAAGATCGTAATATCGCCACAAAAATGTTGGGTAGCTAACGTCAACTCAATTGATTACATTGAACCCATATATCTGGAAGTAAGGCTTATTGAAGGCCTCAGTGAGGCAATTGAAAGGTTTAATGATATTGCCATGATTAAGGCAAGTCATCTGGCTGTATTCAATATCTGGGCGAATGTTTGGTCAGAAGTTTGCATTTGTAACACGCGGAACGCTGCGGGGAGGGTCTTTTTGAATGGTTCAACCCCACTTATTCCTAGATACACAAAAAGTCTTGGTTTTTCCGATCATAGACTTTTGTCATTTTCGTTAGCTAATGAGAGATATATCGACAGAAATTCCGTCTTCGACCTGGGAACTGGTAGAGGGTGCGATCATTATGAAGAAATATAGATACAATTAGACAAGTGGCTGTATAGAGAGAAAGGAACTTAGAAAGTAAATTGGATGAAATCTAAGGCTCGTGATAATACTGTAGAAAAAATCTGCAATAAATACTTGTATAAACACTGATTCTATATAATATTAGTTTTAAAATCATATTTATATTTACACAAAAATTAGGGTAAACCTACAGTGCTTAACAAAAAAGGTTACCGTATAGTTGCTAAATATTTTATAAATACATGTTTGTTGACCTTGCTTATTGCAATACACATCAATTTTTATGAAAAGAATTTAGTTCATGCATTACGTCCATTCGCAAAACTTGTTGATGTAATTAGGCATCCCTATCATCTTACTAATCAGGGTTATTTGAAGCCAGATTACGGCCTTGAATTTGGAGTGTCAGAAAAAGTTCTTGATACTGCCGAATTAATTGGGAAGTGGAATAAACCAAAGCTCGCTCTCTACGGTAAGATGACCGCTTCAGATGTAAGGGGGCCTCTTTATCACATAGCATGGCCTATACTTTTGTTAAGTGGCAATACAGCAAATGAGCGCTTTGCAGCAGGTGGTGTGTTGGCAGGGCCAAAAAAAAGATTTCCTGAATGCGAGATTATAGAATTTAATCTTCACGCATCTCTTCATCGATGTGAAAGGAAATAAAGTGATATTTACATTCTCTATTTTTATCGCTTCATGCATCTTTTTCCTTATTGTAGGTTATGGATTATTGACCTTTACTTTAAATAGATCAGGCTCTAAAATTGACGTCTCGTGTCCCTCAGTTTTAGTGTCTTCTTTCCTATGTGGAATGCTGATCTTCGTAATTTGTATTTATATAACACCAAATTTATCGCTTGGATTTACATTAAGCGGCATGTTTTTTGTGATAGGTCTTATTAGTTTTGTATTAAATTGGAAAGCTATTCTAGCTAGGGTTTGCTTTGTTGACTTAACTTTCTTGTTTTTTTTAGTTTCAGTTCTTTTTACCTACACCCAATCATCAACATTTTCAATGTGGGATGGCTGGTGTTTTTGGTTTCCAGTTGGGAAAGTGATATATTTAGCCGATACGTTATGGTCAGGAGCTGGGTGGAAACTATATCCTGATGGGAACTTCAATACTTCATATCCTAAGTATTTTCCTGTGCTTGCAGCTAGTGTCGCGAAGGTTGTGGGAGGCTGGAACTATATAACCCCAAAAATAGCCATATCTTTTCTGCATGTAGGACTATTAGCCAGCATATTTGTCTTTAATGTGAGTCTTCTCGAAAAGATTGTTCTATCTTTTTGCTTTCTTCTTATTTCAGATAACAACATTTATGGCGGTTATTTAGATGCTTTTGTTGCTGGGTTTTTCTGCCTAGGAGCCTACCCTTTTCTTACGAGGTCCACGCATGAAAAAATTAAAGTGGAACAGAAATGCCTAGTTATATTTCTAATAGGAACAGGACTTAATCTGAAGTCGGAGGGATGGTTGATTGCTCTTGCTTTGCTCCTTAGTGCGATATTCGTACATTCTTTTTCTTTTAAAGTAAATATATCTTACCTTTCAGTAACATGGCGCTACAAAATAAAGCCTTACCTCGTATTATGCTGTATTTGCCTAGCACCGGTTGTGATTTGGCATGTTCTCAAAAAAAAGATTGGGATTGAAGAAATGTACCATTTAGATTTGACGAAAACATACCTTGCTGTGATAAATGGCCAGTTTAATGAGGTAATGCATCATGTCCTCAAATATACTAACGCTAATCATGTGAAGTTTACCATTTTTACACTTGTGTCAGTTTCTCTTCTAGATCGAGATCGTCGATTGATCTACCTGACTTTTCTTGTTGCTTTTACAATTTATTTTTGTGCCATGACAGTGGCTTATGTTAATACGCCATTTGCTAGGGTTCCACAAATAAAGACATCAGCCTATCGCGTCTTCTGGATATATCGGATGCTTCCTTTGCTAGTTACGGTCAGGTTTTTGTTTTTCAATTTCAATATTGCAAAGGAATCAATCCAGAATCTTCTACATAGCAACAAAGTGATCTCAAAAATAATAGGTAGACAAAATGTTCCTACGTCATAGATACTTATTTATTTTAATCTGGGTATACATCAATCTCTGCTATATTGGAAACGGTTATAGCAGTAGCCAGTGCACAAATAAATCTAATGAATCCTCTACGGGCAATGAATTCCAGAAAGCTTTGAGTGAAGCAAATCAACGCTGGTGCCATTATCTAGAGGAATATTTTGATGAGGATGGGTATACGAATTACACAGGCCTGGTAGCTGGAGAAGCATCGATTAAATTAAATACCGTTTTGAAACTCTATTCAAAAATTGATCCTAGCAAGCTAAACCATCGCCAACGTGAAGTCTTTATATTAAATATGGTCCAACCGAATTTAATGGTAATGGCTTTTAATGCGATGCAAGATCTTCGGATTAATATACAACATAGGCCATATTGGAATCATTACACCACTAGAATTATTGAAAAACACCTTAGTATTAGTGATCCGGGACCTAAATATCAGTTCACGGTAAATGGTGAAAAATATAACTATAAAACTATTAAATCCTGGCTTGTTCTTGGGTCGGATGCGTCACTTCCCGTTGGGTGGGGGATCCCAGAGCCGGATGCTCGACGTATCTTGCTTCTTGATACATTGAGTAAAGACTCCATCCCTCCAACTATATTCCATCCTGAGACAATAGATTATGATCTAGATAGACTGTGGAGTTCCTTTTTAAGTAAGGCCGTAAAGATTGAGAACAATAAAATTGGCATCCATAGAATGTTGCTCGTCCACATTGATTTAATTGAAAAAGCATCATATCGTCGTCTCGGCGTTTCCGCTAGGTCTCATTTAAGTCATTATATGAAGAAGTTGGGTACTTATGATGACCTCACAATCAGCCGATTTATTTCAGAATACCGATCATTCATTCCAGGTAAATTTGGGCAAGTTATAATTGAACAAAATTCACAGATATTTACATTGAAGAATCGATTGTTTCGTGATGTGAAGTATAAACATCAACGAAAATTTATGTAGTATTTCATAATAAATATCAATTAAAAAATTAGATATACTTTAAGAGAATGTTCCGGGTGTTTGAAAGCGTCAATATTTGATACAAATAAGAACTTTACCTTTTTCTTAAAACAATGCCATAGCCTTTGTTACCTGAAAAGACTGGGATTATTTAGAAGTAAAGTTTATAAATATTGTGAAATTGATCAATGTGAGGAAAGATAATGCGCATTGTCATGGTTGGTTCAGGTTATGTTGGCTTGGTGTCCGGTATAGTGGACCCCGTTTTTAGGACCATTTGATAAGTAAAACTCCTAAATGTAACATGTTGAATTTACATAAGGAGAAAAAGGCATGGTTCTAAGAAAAAAACATACACCTAAATTCAAGTCCAAAGTAGCTATTG
>JABSRF010000081.1 GCA_013215275.1 Oligoflexales bacterium
TTCGAGTTTGAAAGGGAAGCAGTTAATGAGAGTTCCATTTTTAATTATGGTTTTATTATCTCGATCACCTATGATGATGATCTATTTGGACAGAGTCAGAAGTCCGATGCTGCTTCTGCAAGCCTCAGTTCTCTCACCGCATCAATGATACCAACCATCAAAGAAAAACTTGATGAAGTTGGCCTAGACATAGGGAAGGTCGAGGTGTCTGATGAGGTTGTTTTTTGGAAAGCGGACGCTTTCTCAGTGCTCAAAGACTCGTGCATTCTAGCCATTTCAAACTCGATCGACCACGGTTTCGTACGTCCTAGTAAAAAAGGAAGGCAGCTAAATCCCTTAGAGATTTCGCTCCACGCAACCAAAAGAGACGGAGATGCCTTGCTAAGTATCAAAGATAATGGTGCAGGTTTGGATATTGCAAAACTAGAAAAAATTGCCGCAAACCAGAATTTTGACCCTGGTCCTCAAGGCACAGTCTGTGACGTCGTTTTCCTTGATGGCACCTCGACAGCTGAGACCGTTTCAGATTCAAGTGGAAGGGGTGTGGGAATGTCTGCGATCAAGAAGATGGTCGGGTCTTTAGGTGGTGATGTTCATATTGAGAATAATCAGAATTCAAAGGGTTGCATCCTTCGGATGCGAATACCAATTCATTCGGTTGCCCAAGCGCTAAAAAAGGTTTCTTAGGAATACGAATTCAGTTCCAGTAGCCGTTTAATTCTGCGCTAAATTGGCCATGTTTAGGATAAGCTGAAAAAAGCCTAAGCGCATCTGCTACTGCAAGAAAAGAACCACAAATAGCATAGTTTTTATTGGGGTGTTCCCTCCTAACGAGCTCCCAGCAAGACCTAAGGTTTTTTTGGATGGAAAACAACGAGCGTACGTAGCTTTCAGTTCGTTGGTCCAGCTTGCCTCTTTCCGATTCAATTTCAAAAAAGTAAATTGGTGATAGAACCTCGCCTAATATTTCCAAAATTTCAGTGACGTCTTTATCACCCAGAATTGAAACAAGCCCCGGTATTTTTCCAAGCATTCCAGATTTATGGTAGCTAGCAACGAATTGTTTTGCGGCAGCTGGATTGTGGCATACATCTAAGGTAATGCTCAAGGAATCGTTTTCTTTTAAATCTATTTTTAGCTTTTGAAAGCGTCCCACCAAGGACGGGGGCCATGGTAGGTGTGGAGATGAAAAACTGGCACTGGGGTCCAAATCCGTCGTATTACCCAAAAGGTTTGTTTGGTTTTTGATAAACTGATAGGCCCCATAAGCAAGAGCAAAGTTATGCTGGATGACCTCAGAAGACTCTGATACCCAGGTAGGAAGTAAGGCTTCCGTGCGTAAGCCTAGTTCAGACCATACTTTTTGGGAGGCTTGATCAAGTCCAAAATGCTGCTCCCTAGTAAATACGGGCATGCCTAACTTTCTTTGATGCTCCTCGAGGGTGGTGCTTAGGTTCTTTTCCTTGGTAAACCTTTCTCCCCAAAAAAGGGGCACATCTTCGCGGCATATGCCTAATTTCTCTTTGCAAATACTCGTAAGCTCAGAGCCAAGCCACTCCGTGTGGTCAAGGTCAATGGAGCAAACGATGCTGATAGCGGGTTTGACGATGTTCGTGGAGTCTAAGCGACCACCAAGGCCTACCTCTAAAATGTTGACTGTGCATGCTTGCTCGTTAAAAACCCTCAGTGCTAGTAGGGTCGAAACCTCAAAAAAGGAAAGCTCTGCATACAGCTCTTTCCCCAGCTCTGTTTTCAATGCATAGAGGCTTTGCTTCAGCTCTGCCTGCTCGATGGGGTGATGAGTGCACCGAAACCTCTCCGCAAAAAGACAGAGGTGTGGTGACGTGAACAAGCCTGCCTTGATCCCATGAGCAGCGAAAAGGTGCCATAGAAAGCCTGCTGTGCTTCCTTTACCATTGGTACCTGCGACCAATATATTGAATTGGGGGTAGCGATCCATGCCTAGCTTTTTCCAAGCTGGCCTAATTCTATCTAGCCCTGGCTTGATTGTCTCCGGGCGCTTTGAAAAGAGTTGGATAAATGCTTCATCCTCAATAAATTCATGGGTATGGGTAGTATCCATGACGTGATACTCCTAATCAATTGACAATATAGCTATTATTAGTGCTTAGGCTGGTACTAGAATATTCAGAATCTGGGCAATACGATCACGTAATTGACCCCTGTGGCAAATTAAATCTAACATGCCATGCTCAAGTAAGTACTCTGATGTTTGAAACCCTTCAGGAAGGCTTTGACCAATCGTTTGTTGAATAACCCTTGGTCCAGCAAATCCAATCAGAGCTCCTGGCTCACCGATATTGATATCCCCAAGCATTGCATAGCTTGCGGCAACACCACCCGTGGTAGGGTTTGTCATAACAGAAATCATCGGGACACCAACTTCGCGCAGCCGTGACAGTGCCGCACAGGTCTTTGCCATTTGCATGAGGCTGAGTATACCCTCCTGCATTCTTGCGCCACCAGATGAGGAAAAGATGATGGCCGGTTGCCGCTTTTCCCTTGCTCTAATAAATAGGCGTGCAATCTTCTCGCCTACCACTGAGCCCATGCTTCCCCCCATGAAGCGGAAGTCGTAGACTCCAAGTTGAACAGCTCGGCCGTGCAGTAAGCCCTCACCGCAGACAATGGCGTCAAAGCGAGAGGTTTTTTCATAGGCATCTTCGAGGCGGTCAGAGTATGGTTTTTTATCCTTAAACCCTAAGGGGTCAGTTGAACGGATGTTAATGTCAAACTCTTTGAAAGAGTCAGCATCGAGAAAGTGACGAATCCTCATGTGTGCAGGGATAGGATTGTGATGCTTACAGTTAATGCATACAAACTGATTTGCTTCGAAGTCACTGCGGTAAATGATTGAGTTGCAGGATTTGCACTTGTGCCATAAGCCGTCCGGAGTGTCTCTGCGTATACTCTTTACAAGTGGTGCCTTGTTAATATTTGACCAAGCCACTGATACCTCACATATCTTACTGGTTTTGCTATGGGTGATGCTTTCGATAAAATCACAATTGAAACTTGCTTAAATCTGATACACACAACCTGTGAAAAGACGCTAGCAAACATGCCACATTTGGTCAATCATGTAAAAAAAACCATGTATGTTTATGCTGCCCTATGGCCATAGATAGGCATTGCACTCAGCCATGTTCTTGTTATAATAAAGAAAATTCTCAAGTAGTGATATTGCAAAGTGGGCTCCGGTTTTTGGCTTTTAACAGCTAATGCTGGTGATCGTCCCATACCTTTTGTGAAATCTGTATAGACATGATGTCTTCTGGTTTCTTGGGAATTCATTTTCAGAAATCTCTAGCCATCATGTGAGGAGTCTAATGACTTGTAAGAGGTGTCCCCACCATGTTCGTCATGGAAAGATCGAAGCTGATGGAAAAACCATTGCGTTCTCAGAGCTCTGTGGACTCAAAATGAAACAGATGCAAGACAATGAATGCATGGGAAAGAAAGTCAGAGGGCGCGGTAGGCCTACTGCTGAAGTTGTTAAACGCAAACCCTTACCTAATGGCATTACCTCCGACTGTATCCACCACCCGTTTCCAGAACAATTTGACTATTTCCACTGTGAGGTTTACCAAGATACCTTTGAGAGCAAGGGGATGAAAAACGGAGTGGTGCCAACTAAGGACTTTCAGTATTCTGAAAGGCTTGCCGGCTTAGCAGTCACCGACATGGAGCTGCTCTAAGAGCCTTTTGACTTGGTCATTGGATTAGATAGAGGAAGTGTCTACTTCTGGAAGTGGATGTAAAAAGCCCTGGCCTAAGCCAGGGCTTTTTTAACATTGATTAGGCATTTGCTTTTTTCGTAACAGCCTTAGGCTTATTTTTCTTCCAAGCTTCAAACCAAAGTACAAAAGAACTTGCAATAAAGATTGAAGAAAGGGTTGCGACGATAACCCCAATGGTCATTGACATTGCAAAGGTCCAAATCTGCCCTGAAGCAAAGACTAGGATACCGGTCAATGAAATCACCGTAGTCAATGAGGTGTTGATTGATCTAGCTAAGGACTCATTGATGGAGATGTTAATGTTGTCTCGCAAATTTCTTCTTGGATGAGCAAGAAGGTTTTCTCGAATCCGGTCATAAATTACAATGGTATCATTCACCGAGTAACCAACGACAGTTAGGAACGCTGCAACAGCGACTAGGTCAAAAGATGCCCAGAAGAAGACATAGAAGCCAAGCATAATAAAGATATCCAAGAACATCTTAATCAAGGCTCCCGGGCTGAAGCGCATATCAAACCTAAATGCGATGTATAGAATAACCGCCAAGATAGCGTAGAGGACCGAAATCATCCCTTGGGTTCTAAGCTCCTTACCAATTTGAGGGCCAACAAAGTCGACCTGTAGAACCTCAGGTTTCTTTGAAGCGAGGTCTTCAAGCAAGGCATTCTTGAACGCAACGAATACGTCAGAGGCTGCTGCTTTAACTCCTTCAGCATCCTCGCGACTCTCATCGTACCTAAGAAGGTATTGTTTTTTACCCCCCTCAAGTGCTTGAAGCGTTAAGCCTTCAACCTTAGCTTTGTCACCAATTGCATTGATTTCTGCTGGCTCAACATCTTCGCTAAAGCGGACTAAAACTTCAGTACCCCCGGAGAAGTCGACTCCGAAGTTCATGCCTTTGAAAAAGCCTGTGCCAAGGACTGCGACACTAATCACTGCTGCAAGCAGTGTAGAGGCTGTTCCAATCTTCAAGAAGTCGTAGTTAAAGTTCTTCGCACGCATAGCTTTTTCACCGCCAAGCCAGAACTTAACCCTTTTATCAGCAACCCAAGATAGGGCTAGATCGAAGAAGACCTTGGAGCAATAGAGGGATGTGAACAATGAAACTAAAAGGCCAATCATAAGGGTTACCGCAAAGCCGCGAATAGGTCCTGAGCCATTAGTTTCCAGCAATACAAGGGCTGCAATCAATGTGGTTACGTTAGCATCAATGATGGTCCAGAACACTTTCTGGAAGCCACTGTCGACCGCTTTGCGTGGATGCTTACCTTCCCTGATTTCTTGGCGAATCCGTTCATTGATTAGAACGTTGGCATCGACGGCCATCCCCAGAGTTAAGACGAAGCCAGCGATACCCGGAAGGGTGAGTGCAAAGCCAAATCCAGCCATTACTGCCAAGAGAAGCACAGCGTTCAAGACCAAAGCAGAGCAGGCAACAATTCCTGGGCGTCTATAGTAAATAAGCATGAAAACAAGGACTAAGCCTAGGCCAACAAGGATGCCCTTGATCCCTTGGTTAGCCAATTCAGGTCCTAAAGAGGCTCCAACCTGGCGTTCTTCCAGTACCGTGATTGTGGCAGGAACAGCACCTGATTTTAGAACGAGAGCAAGCTGCTGACCTTCATCGATTTTTTCCTGGAACCCGCGGTTTCCACCCAGGCTTATAGTGGCTTGGCCACCGGAAATCTTCTCATTGATAACGGGAGCTGACTCAATCACATCATCAAGGACGATAGCCATGCGTTTCTTGATGTTCTTACCTGTGGTTTGTGCAAACTGTCGACCTCCAGGGCCCGTTAATCTGAGTGAAACCACTGGGTCGCGACTCAGGGAAGCGCCTTGGACCACACTGGCATCGGCAATATCATCCCCGGTCATCTCAGTGGCAGCAAAGAGCACGTATGAGGTCCAGCGGTAACGGCCTGTCGTTCCATCACCTAGCTGCTCACGAGAAAAGAATAGTTCGCGGTCTTCTGGGACATTCTTGCTAAGGAAGCTGACCAGGTCTTCTCGGCTTTCAGACGAAAATGCAATCTGGCCGCCGTTATTGGTGCTGGTAATCCCTTCCGGAAGTTTTTGACTGTTTAAGCTTGCAAATCCATTGAACTCGTCATCGACGATCTTAAACTTTAACTGGGCTGTTCGGCCTAATAGCTCCTTAGCTTTCTGAGGGTTACGGAAGCCTGGAAGCTGAACCAAGATGGAGCCATCACCGCGGCGGTTGATCATTGGCTCAGACACGCCCCATTGGTCAACGCGGTTGCGAACCACTTTCTCGGCCTGCTCAAGGGCGCTCTTAGTGATTTTTTCAAGCTCTGATTCCTTGTAAGAATAGAACAAGGTCCGTTCATCGCGGTCCACCATGTTTAAGTGCGGATACTCTTTCTTAAATTCAGTCTTAAAGCGATCTAGGTCGTCTTCTTTAGCGACCACGACCGTTAAGGTCTGCTTGCCTTTGGGCACATAAGCAGTTTCTATTTCGATATTTTGTTCCTGAGCCCAACGCTGTAGTTCAACTCCAGTTCTGTTGAGCCTATTTTCAATAGCACCGTCGGTCTTAACTCCAAGGACAAGCTGAACTCCACCTTGTAAGTCTAGGCCAAGCTTTATGTGACTTTGAGGTAACCAAGAAGGAACGCGTTTTAAGAATAGTTCTTCGTCGTTTCTAATTTCGGCTGGTTGTGAAAAATAGATTATGGTAGGTGCAATACCATAAACTGCTAGCAAGGTTAATATTGATACAAATGTAATTCGCCACCTTAACGGTTTCATGGAATTTGGTTCCTCAGGAAAAGATTAAAAAACAGTCAACCCCAATGAATACAATGATAAACAGATTTATGCAGCAACAATTTAACTCCCATCATGAACGCCGCTGCATGCTTACCTTAATAAAAGGCTATGAATTTTGCCAAAATACCACCCAAGCTTTAAAGAAGAATGTCTGGATTTTGACGGAATAAACCTGTAAGGGCGGAAACAGCCCTTTGGTGGTTTTTAAGGTATCAGAAGCCTTGATGACAAGAGATAAATTTAGTTTTTAGGGGCGGATATATTTTGTTTTTGCTTCGAAACTGATATGCTTCACTTTCTAGCTCCCATGGTTTTCAGAGGCTTTTCTACTTTAGGTTCAAATAACGGGGGGCTCAGTGAGCTTTAAACCTAATCGTTAATGCAAGGGCTTTGCTCTTGCTCAATGACCAGATTATTGGTGAAAAAAGTCATCATATCATTGAAGGCTGAACGCACATAAACTGGTGCTTAGTCAAAAAGGGAGGGTCGAATGGTTTTGATCTTGAAGCTCCTTATTGGTCTTTGCTGGATCTCAGTAACAGCCTCAGCAGCACTTCCAGCCCAAAAGGATGAGTTAGTTTATCGCCATGTGGAAGATGGGGCCCCTAGTTCGGTTGATCCACTTCATATTCAGAACACTTATGCAAACTCATTGGTAACCGCCATCTATGACACCTTGTATGAGTATAAGTACTTAAAGCAGCCCTTCGAGCTTAAGCCAAACCTTGCTGCCTCGATGCCCAAAGTCAGTGAGGATGGCTTGGTATACACCTTTAAGCTTAAATCAGGTGTCAAGTTTACTGATGACCCAGCATTCAAGGATGGCAAAGGGCGAGAAGTCGTCGCTGAGGATTTTGTTTATTCCCTCAAGAGGCATTTTATAAAGTCCAATCGCTCGAATGGGAAATGGCTCTGGCAAGGAAGGATTAAAGGCCTTGATAAGTGGGGCCAAGAGTCCGGGGGCTATCAGAAAGAAGTGGACGGAATAAAGGCCCTAGATCGCTTCACAGTTCAGGTCACACTGGTGAAACCATTCCCACAATTTCTCTATACCTTGGCATTAGGCTATGCAGCTATCGTTCCTCGTGAAGCTGATGAGAAATATGGAAAACAGATCTCTGTTCACCCGGTCGGTTCAGGCCCGTTTGTTTTGGAAAGCCTGTCCTCAACGAAGGCTGTTTTGGTGAAGAACTCAGCTTATCGCAAGGAAATTTTTGACATTGAATTGCACGGTTACGAGGAGGCTAAGCATGGTTCCACTGGAATTGCTAAGCTGTCAGGTAAGCAATTACCCTTGGTTGATCAGGTAGAGGTAAGCTACATTAAGCAGCCCTCATCCCTGTGGAATTCTTTCACAAAGGGTAACGAAATCCAGTATGGTTGGGTGCCGACCGTGCAACTCGATCAGGTGCTCGCAAGTCGACAACCACTTAAGCTTAAGAAGGACTTCTCAGACCGTTTTCATATGAGGGTAGCATCCGACTTTGGGTATGTGTACCTCGAATTTAATATGAATGATTCCAGTATTGGATACCATAAAGACCCGGAGCAAAATAAGCGCAACCATGCTTTGAGGTGTGCAATCAGAAAGGGCTTTGATTGGCAAAATAGGATTGACAGGATGTATCATGGGATTGGTGAGGCCTTTCCTGGAATCATTCCTCCTGGTGTGGATGGTTTCGACCCGTCTTTGTCACGTGAATCCGTTGAGCTTGATGTTAATGGGGCTAAGCAGCTTTTAAAGAAGCATAATTGGAATGCTAAGACTTTACCGAATTTGTATTACTCAGGAGTCAACTCTGTAGACTTCCGCAAATTTTTTGTTCAGTTTCGTTCGTGGATGAGCAGAATTGGTTACCCAAAAGAAAAAGTTAAGCTTAAAACATTTGCGACCTTCGGAGACTATTCTAAGGCTATCAAGGATGGTAGGCTGATGACTCATTCAATGGGATGGGGGTTAGACTACCCAGATGCGGAGAATGTTTTGCAGTTATACTATGGGCCAAATAAGTCCCCCGGTTCTAATTCTTCGAACTTCAATAACTCTGAGTACAATGAAATTTATCGCCAAGCAAGTGCAATGCAGCCTAGTGTGAAGAGGACCGAGCTTTATAAAAAGGCAAATAAAATTCTGATTGATGAGTGTGTCGTGATCGCTGGATTTTCTCGTACCCGTGTGCATCTGTGGCATAAGAATGTTTCTATGTATCCCACCCGCGAAGTGCTTGGGAACTATTTCAAATACGTCAATGTCAAGCCTCTCTAAGTTAGCTTAAGCCTTTGGGGGAATTTTGCACTTTCTCAGATACACTGTTAGGAAGATTCTGTACGGTATTCCATTGATTCTTGGGGTTACGTTTATCAGCTTTCTATTGATGGTGTATTTCGGACCTGAGCAAACCTATACCCTACTAGGGAAAAACCCGACTCCAGAGGATTTGGAAAATATTCGAAGGCAACTGGGTTATGATTTACCATTTATCACGAGGTATGCTCAATACCTTCAGGAAATATTTACCTTTGACTTTGGCTATTCTGCGTCAAGTAACGAGAGGGTATTAGATATCCTCGCAAGGACTGTTCCTGTGAGCATAATGGTTTCCATTCCAGGCTTTTTATTGGGAAACGGAGTTGGTATTTGCCTTGCTTTGTGTGCAGCCCATTTTCGCGGATTGTGGCCAGACAAGCTCATTATGTTTTTTTCTGTTTTCGGGATGAGTGTGAGCTTACTGATCGTGATCATTGGGTTTCAAATGATCTTTTGCTCAAGTTACGGTCTCAATTGGTTTCCGGTGCAAGGTTGGGATGTGGATAGCTTCTTCGACTACCTCAAGTATGTTACGGTGCCAACAATGGCAACCAGCTTCGTTGCAATCGGCTATAATACCAGGTTTTTTAGGAGTGTTTTGGTTGAGGAAATCGATAGCGATCATGTAAGAACTATGAAGGCTTTTGGTATACATCCCTTGATCATTATTATCGTTCATGTGCTGCAAAACAACTTAATCCCAATTTTGACCAGGATGATATTTACGATTCCTTATATTCTAATAGGTGGATCAATTTTGATTGAAAGTTTTTTTGCCATTCCTGGGGTGGGTGGAGTGACTTATGATGCTATAAGCTCAGGTGACCTTCCAATTATGAAGGCAGTCATCAGCATTTACACTTTGCTTTACGTTGGTGTGCTCATTGCGACCGATTTAGTTTATCGGCTTGTGGACCCAAGAGTCGAGTTGGGGTGAGCAAATGGGTAAGCAGGGTGACACTCGTAATACGGCACAAACCCTTTCAAGGACGACACCAATTGAGTCCCTCTGGTCTCTTAGCCTTAAAAAGTTTTGCACCGACAAAATAGGGATAGCCTCGCTTTTTGTCGTGTTAGTTTATTCCTTGATTGCATTGGGTGTAAGCTTGGGCCTCTGGGCTAATGAATGGGATGAGTTACTCAATGAGCAGGGGTATGGCCCCATAAGCTGGGATTATTGGTTAGGAACTAATTTCAATGGACAGGATATTTTTCAACGAGCTGTGTACAGCACTTTGACGGCTTTTAAAGTAGGCTTGGTGGTCTCACTCTGTTCCCTTTGGCTTGGAGTCTGTTTAGGGTCAGTTGCAGGTTTTTATAGCAATACTTGGCTAGATGAGCTGATTATTTGGTTGTATGGTTGCCTGGATTCCATTCCATTCTACCTTTTTGTTGCAGCGGTTTCGTTTGCACTAAAAGAAAGTGACATTGCCATGTATGTCTCAATGATTGGGGTTTTGTGGACAAGTTCTTGCAAAGTTGTTAGGGGGCAGGTGATAAAGCTTAAAAGCCTTGAATTTGTAGAAGCAGCTAGGGCAATTGGAGTGAAAGATCATAAAATCATCGTTAGGCATATCATGCCGAACTTGGCTCCATTGATTCTCATTGAGTTTAGCCTCTCCTTTGTCACAGCAATCAAAACAGAAGCAATATTATCTTTTTTGGGCTTAGGAGTAAGAGATGGTATTAGCTGGGGGGTTATGCTATCTGAAGCAAGTGCTGAGGTTGTTGCTGGCCGTTATCACAATTTTATTGCTGCTTCCGTTTTCATGTTTGGGCTGGTTATGGCATTCAACCAGCTTTCCGATGCCCTTCAAGACGCTTTAGATCCAAAAAAGGTTGTTCAAAGATGACAGAACCTGCCCAAAAAAAAATTCTTGAAGTGGAAAATTTGAAGGTCAGGTTCAGCAGTGAGCAAGGCTCCGTCTTTCCTGTGGATGATGTTTCATTTAGCTTAAACCCTGGCGAAGTGCTTGGCATCGTTGGGGAGTCTGGGTGTGGTAAAACTTTGACAGCCCTCTCCTGCTTAAATTTGCTTCCTTTTCCGGGTGTTATTGAAACAGGAGAGGTGTGGTTCAACGGTGACGATGTCTTAAAGCTAAATGAAAAAAAGCTCAGGCATCTTAGAGGCGCAAAGATTGCTATGGTTTTCCAAGAATCTATGACAGCTTTGAACCCTGTGTATCGGATTGGCTCTCAATTATCCAGTATCATAAGTATGAATAGAAAGGTCTCCAAAAAGCAAGCAAAGGCTTTGGCTTTGGATTACCTTACCGCTATGGGTATCCCTGGGGCTGAACAACGCTTGCACGACTTTCCTCATCAACTATCAGGAGGAATGCGCCAACGGGTTCTCATCGCTTTGGCTCTTGCTTGTGAGCCACAAATACTCATTGCAGATGAGCCGACCACGGCTTTAGATGTGACAACTCAGGCGTTCATCTTAGATAAGATTAGAGGCATTCAAGCCTCAGCAGATATGGCAACTATCTTGGTGTCTCATGACTTGGGGGTCGTGGCAGAGTTTTGTCATAGAGTGATCGTCATGTACTGTGGACGAATTATCGAAAAGGCATCTATTCAAAAAATATTTACTGAGCCTCGGCATCCGTATACCGTAGGACTATTGAACTCCATACCCCAGGTGCGTCAAAAGGTGCTGCATAGGCTTCAGATCATTGAAGGTGCGGTTCCAAACCTTCATGACCTATCGAGTGGTTGTCGGTTCGCAAACCGTTGTAGCCAAGCGCAAGATCGATGCTTTCGTGAAGAACCTTTCCTGAGTGGATCGGGTGGGCATGAGGTTGCATGCTTTTATCCGAGGGAGGTGCAATGAGCGAAGGCGGTTCCCCACTGATAAGGGTTCAGGGTCTGAAAAAATACTTTCCATTGAAACGTTTTTTCTGGCAGCCAAAACAATTTTTGCAAGCAGTGGATGGAGTTAGCTTTGATATCCATAAAGGTGAAATTTATGGCCTAGTGGGGGAATCGGGCTGTGGAAAATCTACCTTAGGGCGTGCGATTTTACAGCTAAACAAGCCAAGTGCTGGAAGGGTTTTTTTCAAGGAAACAGATGTCACTGCTCTTAATAAATCAGAGCTTATGCCTTTTCGGCAATATATGCAGATAATTTTTCAAGACCCCTACAGTTCTTTGAATCCAAGGATGACGGTATTACAAATCATACGTGAACCTCTGGATACCCATAAAGTAGGAACACCTGCAGATAGACTTAGAAAGGTAGAGACCTTAGTTGAATTGGTAGGATTGTCAAAACAGATTTTGTCACGTTACCCCCATGAGTTTTCTGGAGGTCAAAGACAACGCATAGGGATAGCGCGCGCGTTAACCCTAAATCCTCAGTTTATCGTTGCTGATGAGCCCGTTTCAGCGCTTGATGTCTCTGTGCAGGCACAGGTATTAAACCTTATTTCAGACCTTCGACAGCAATTTGGAATTTCTTTTTTATTTATTGCTCATGATTTAGCGGTCGTACAGCATATCAGTCATCGAGTTGGGGTGATGTATATGGGGAAAATTGTAGAAGAGGCCAGCTCGGAAGAGATCTATTTGCGCCCCAAACACCCTTACACGCAAGCCTTGTTGGCAGCGATCCCCAAAATAGGCTCTGGTCACATAAGGGAAAGGAAGGTCTTGACAGGCGAGGTGTCATCCCCTATCAATCCCCCCAGTGGATGTAACTTCCATCCGCGCTGTCCTCATGCTATGGATATATGCAAGAGGCAAGAGCCCCAAAGAATTAATGCTGGCAGTAAAAAAAAGCCGCATTTTGTGAAATGTCACCTAAAATAATTCCCATAAAAGAGATTAAGAGGTAATTGTGGATCTTCAAACGATTTTTAAAGAACTTAACCTTACAGAAGCACAGGTTACAGAATTAACAGAAACTGTAAAAGTGAATCCAATGGCGGCGCTTGGGCTAGTGCAGAAATATAATATTAATCCAGAGGTTATTCAAAAATTGATTGGTTTTCTAATGGCAAATCCTGAGGCATTGCAGGGAGTCGCAGAAAAAATCGGAATGTCTAAGGAAATGGTTGATCAAGTTCAAAACCAGATGGGCCAAGGAAATCGTGATCCCGAAAAGAGCTGATACGTCGGTCGTTTATTTTTCTCTTCGCTTGTGTTAGTTTATCCGCTGAGGTGGCTCGATTATTATTCAAAAAGCTAGTTTAGACCACCTCTTGACTTTACCTTGTTTTAATCTGCTTGGGATTTATAAATAGAATTAATCCTGGTAAGTATTTGGAAAAGGTTCAGTTGCTATGCAGGAGAAGGTAGCACCTCGCACAGTTAGCGGCTGAAATCGTGACTAATGACTGTTTTCTGGACATAGATAAAAGAGGAAATAATGCCTTTAAAACAAATAGATCTTAAGAAAAGTCAGGCTAGCATAGCGAGAATGCTGCTTGGGTGTACCTATTCTGGACGTAATGAAAAGCTTGATGTCTCCCAGGCTCTGAGGAGATGGCGTGAAAAAGAAAAAACTAAGAGTGCGAATTCTTAAACTTTTCATCAAGCTACCTACTAAGTGTTGGCTTTATTCTCTAAAAATTATTTTTAAATTAATTTAAAGCATTAGAATTCTCTTCCGATAAACTGGTCGCTGGAGGATTGTCATGCATGCATTCTGCGCACTTTTTATAATCTACCTTCTTTTTTTGACTTCTTGTTTACATCGTAAGACGATTGAGGATGAGCAGCCTTTTTATACCACTGGACCTGAACACGAGCGACTGGTTTCAAGGAGAGAGGTCTGTGAACAAAATGGTGGGCTTTAGCAAGATGGTGCATGCTCTAAATCACTTGGCGGATTGCTAGATTAAGTGCAGAAGAAAAATTTTCATCGCTTCGCAGGGCGACTTTAGATAACCTGTGATACGA
>JABSRF010000082.1 GCA_013215275.1 Oligoflexales bacterium
TCGTATCACAGGTTATCTAAAGTCGCCCTGCGAAGCGATGAAAATTTTTCTTCTGCACTTAATCTAGCAATCCGCCTAATGACCTTTGGCTCAGATCTATTCTCTGACTATCCATGGCAGAGCTTAAGGAGGTTTGATGGCATTTGGTACGACTACATAATCCGATAGATAGGTTTTTTGAGAAGGGCTTAAGCGCGTTTGCCCAAACCAAAGCTCACCGAGTTGTTCACTGCTTAGCTGCCTACCAATCAATCCAAACTTAAACCCGTCAACGTCAAAATAAAGTGGAAACGATTTATCAGTGCTCTCAAACACGATTCCAGATTGTGAGTTTAATCTTGTTTTGAAGCGATTTTTACCAATATGAAGCTCACCCTGATCGAGTCCAAAGTCATATTTGAACTTGGAGATTGGAGGAAACTTAAGCTGATTCTTATCCAAACGGCGAATGTATTTGAATTCGAACTGATTGCTCAAACTAGTGTAGTACAGAGCTGCGTCGAACCAAGAACTTTTCACGATGACTTTTTTGTCACCACGCTCCCCCTGACTCAACATAATCCTTACTTTTTGCTTGGCTTGGTCTATGTTTTCTCTATGCCACCCATAAACGAATAGCTTTTTAGTGGCTTTCTTAAAAGCAAGGCGCAGATTTTCAGATTGGAATGAAAACTTTTTTAAATCTAATTCGTCTTCTCCTAGTATAAACTCTTTTACAATTAAATGGTCTAGGGTGTAGTTTTCTCTGGCTCTAAAGCGAATGTTGCGTATTTTGACGTTTTCCACATGCAGGGTCGGGAGCTGTTCGCTCTGGTCTCCATACTGATCATCTGAACTAGGCTCTCGATGTCTTTCGTCACGCTTTCTATTATTGCCTTTACTGACAGTGCCTTTGGGTAGGTCAATAACGCCATCTTCTGCAATTATTTTTCTGAAATAGATGATCTTGAGTTCTTCGTCGTAGTCAAAGGAAATATCTAAACGTTTTAGAGAAAGCCACTCGGAACTGGCATTTTCTAAGGTGATTCCAGTACTTAAGGAGCCATCAAGCTTGGTGTATGATACTTCTAGCGCTTGTGCGAATAGATAAAATGGAAGTGAGGTATAGATGAATGCAATATATAAGCTTAGCGGAATGACAACAAAAACAAAAAAAACCAAGCAAACCAATATGATCAAAAAAATCTGCATAAGTTCTTCTTCATTAATTCTAGCCTAATATTAAGACTATCGGCTCTCAGTTTTTTTATACTGAGTGCTTGAATGGGTTTCTCTTACCCTCACTTCTTTTTACCTGATATTTTGTATGGTTTGCTCTCCTTGGGGAACGAACGAGACTGCAAGCTTGATAGAGACAGACTTAAGCAAACCTTCCATCTTTGGAAAGTTGGTACGGCCGAAGGGCAAGCTTGCCTACCTAAGCTGCATTTTGCTCTGATCTGAAATTTCTATCTTGAATTTAACCTGATGGGATTTATGTTAATCCAATGAGATTGTTATTTACTTCACTGTAAAACAAAGCGGATTTTATGAACAAAGATCATAACGATTTATACCGGGTTCGGTTTCAAAGCAAAGATGATAAACAGCCATTAGAAGTGGTCGTAAAATCAGTGGGTTCTAGTGAGTTTCTTGGTTTACTTTCCCTAGAAGGTTTTGTTTTTAGCGATCAAACAAAGCAGGTTATCCTGCCAACTGAGGATGAGGCTCGCAAGAGGTTTAGCAAAATAAACCGTCTGCACATCCCTTATCATAATATTCTGTTCATCGAAGAGTTTGAGCAGGATGAGCCTGACCTGAAAAACCTCCCTTTCATCAAGGAAGTTGATAATCAAGTGAGTGATGAGTAAGGGCGGCCAATGAGCTTCTCACACGATCAGGGATAAATCTGCGGCTCTTAAGAAGGTGAGTGCATCTCCAAAAGTCAGTTTTAGCTGGCCATGTTGTCCATCTAGGGCAAGGATAGCGTGATCGCAAAAGTTTTCGATCCTGACACTCTCGTCCTTTGCAGAAAAAAAGCCTTTGAGAAATTTGAAAGGATCCTCCCCCGGAGGAGTGTAAGGCTCCCGTACTACATATTGGAACTCGCTTGAGCTTCGGTCTACTTGGGTTCCACCTGCCGTCCTTATTGCGGCGGTACTTCCAGCAGCTGTGGCAAACCAAATTCCGCTAGACTTCTGCCTCTCTTTCTCTTCACCCACTTGAAAAATGTAGCGGGTCGTCGCGGCTGGGTTGCGATTTGAGAACAAAAAGTCATTGAGAATGGGGTCGCTGAGGATCTCTCTGCCGGTTTCCGCATATTGGATTCTGGCCTGTAGCCTACTCAGCTTATTGATCTTTGTCTTACCAGATGCAAGCTGGTCAATATATGATTCTAAGTTGTTGATATCGCAAGTGCATAGATAACCAACACTCATAGACGAGGACCTGACTCCGAGAACCGGAATGTCCTGGCTGTGAATATGGTGACTTGCCTCTAATACGGTCCCATCACCACCCACTGAAATGACAGCATCAACATGGCTGAGGTCGGGCCAGTAACGTCCTCGGTGGACTTCCACGTAGGATATTTGGTGACGGTCCAGCAATTCTAAGAGGGTTTTGCGGCACCTATGATGCTTGTCATGATCTCGAACTAAGCGTTCAAGGTGATCTTGAGATAGGAGGCCATGGGCAATTTTGCGTTTAATGCTTTCCCCATGAACATCGAGATTCGTCGTCTTACAGGAAATAAGAACATGCATGATCACGCCCCTTTTCATTTGGGAAAGCATTTTTTGGGTAAATACGCGTACCCATGGGTTGAGAGAATCCCCTCAATCCTAGTGTTCGCGTGCAGCCGCCTGCTGAGCGTCTATAGCTAAGTATTCGTCAGCTTTGCTGATATCTTGAGTCTTTTCAAAGTCTTTTACGGCTCCGCTTTCAAAGGCGTTGTAAAAGCCATAACCGAGAGAGAAAGACGCTGACGCAGTTAGTTGCTTACGTCGGTTTTCATGAAGCTTTGATAGGTCAGCTTCTTTGAACTTAGCTAACCTGAGTACATAGAAGTTTTTACCTGACTTCAAGACTTTTTCATGAAGCTTTTGCTCAGGAGTCAAAGTGAGGATCGCATCTTTAACTTCTGGCTGGGAGCCTAGGCCAGGCACATAGCGGGAGGTTAGAGAAATTTCGCCAGTTTTCTTCCACTCAGCCTTATATTCCCCAAGCAAGTCCTTTGCATCACTGCCACTTTTCAGTTGCTCTAAGACTTTCTGCGCTCTTTCTTCTGCTACTTTAGGGCCTTTGTCCTGAAGGATGAGGGTTTTAGCAATTTTTGGCGTTGCATCATCGAGGCTTGTTTCTTTAGCTGCCTGTTTTTGCTCAACTTTTATAATATGGAAGCCAAAGGGAGACTCAACGACCTCACTCATTTGTCCAGCTTCTAGCTTAAACGCCACATCGCTAAATTCTTTAACCATCGCACCTCGGGCAAAGAAACCTAAGTCGCCCCCAGTTTTCTTGCCATTTGGTTCGTCAGTTTCTGCCTTAGCTAGGTCGATAAAGTTTGAATCAGCCTTAGCCTTAGCAAGCACTTCCTCAGCCTTTTTCTTCGCATCAGCTTTGCTGCGCTTAGCTGCCGCTGCTGTTGCGTTCATTGCACCTTTGTAACTAATAAGGATATGGCGAGCTTTCACTTTCTCTTCGACTTTGAATTCGCTTTGATGCGACTCATACCATGCTTTTATCTTGGCATCGCTGCCCTCAGCATTCATGAAGCCTTCTAACTCGTTGTCATCCAGTTCGATGTTCAGCTTTTGAGGCTCAAACTTAAGGTACTCAACATCAATCTTGGTTTCTGAGATCTTATAGTCCATCTCGACCGCTTTGCTTGATACAAACGTAGAGCCAGTGATGCTTTGTCTTAGCTTTTCAATGGTAAGGGTACGACGAAGCTCCTCTTGGAAACTAGCCTCTGAGTAACGGTTACCCCTTAGGAAACGGATAAAAAACTCTTGAGAGAATTTGCCATCTTTATCAGTGAAGGCATCAATATTACCAAGGTAGTTGATGACTTCATCATCAGTTGCTTTGAGGCCAAGGTCCACTGCTTTTAAATAGAGGGCTCTTCCTGAGATAAGCTGGTCCAAAACGGTGCTTGCCACTTTTAAGGCTCCAGCATTGAAATCATCCCCATATTGCCGTCTTAGTTGCTCCGACTGCCGTTCATAAGCTCTTACAAACTCTTGTTGTGTGATTTCTTCATCGCCTACTGAGCCGGCGATGCCAGGTAAGCCACTATTTGGCCCCTGCGGATTGCACATACCAAAAAATGTCATAGCACCTAAAGCTAATGCTAGAATTAAGTATGTTGACTTGCTTACGGATTTTCCAGTCGATCCACTTTGTTGACTCATTAATAACCTCGGTTATCCTCTTGTTCAAAATCAGTTCCAGGCAAACAAAAATACCACCTCTTACAAGTAGCACAAATTTTTCGTTCGTGTTAATTGAGTTTAAAGCATTATAATGTAGGGATGAATGTAACGGTTCCTGCTAATCTCCATCTGGAGGCACACCGTAAATCTAAATTACCCTCAGATAACGGCATTTTATAGGAGTAAGCGATGCTTTTTGATTGGCTCGCCGGAATGTTTTCGAATGATCTGGCTATTGACCTGGGAACCGCAAATACCTTGGTGTATTTAAAAGGGCAAGGTATTGTAACCAATGAACCTTCTGTGGTCGCCGTTCAATTAGACAATCGTGGTGGGAAAAAAATTCTCGCCGTTGGCAAAGAAGCAAAAGATATGCTTGGCCGTACCCCTGGATCGATTACAGCCATACGTCCTATGAAGGATGGAGTCATCGCCGACTTCGAAATAACTGAGGCTATGCTGCGTTATTTTATCGAACGCGCCCATAATCGCCGTACTATGGTTAAGCCTCGCATCATCATATGTGTGCCTTATGGCATCACTGAAGTAGAGAAAAGAGCCGTTAGGGAATCTGCCGAATCAGCTGGAGCACGCCAAGTATTCTTGATCGAAGAGCCTATGGCAGCAGCAATTGGTGCTGGCCTGCCGATTACCGAGCCAAGCGGCAATATGATCGTTGATATTGGTGGTGGTACCACTGAGGTTGCCGTTATTTCTCTAGCAGGGATTGTTTACTCTAAGTCTGTTCGCGTTGGCGGCGACAAAATGGACGAAGCAATCGTCAACTACTTAAAGCGCAAGTACAACCTGTTGATCGGGGAGAGAACCGCTGAGCAGATAAAAATCACCATCGGCACTGCTTACCCTGATGATGAAGTCAGGACTATGCATGTTAAGGGTAGAGACCTTGTTGCTGGGATTCCCAAAACAATTGAAATTGCCTCTGAAGAGATTCGTGAAGCCATTGCAGAGCCTGTCAACACCATCGTTGAAGCAGTGCGGATTGCGTTAGAAAAAACACCTCCAGAGCTAGCTGCAGATATTGTCGACAAAGGCATTGTGCTTGCAGGAGGAGGTGCTTTGATTCGCAACCTTGATATTCTTCTTCGAGAGGAAACGGGGCTACCTATCATGATTGCTGATGACCCGCTATGTGCAGTGGTGTTGGGAAGTGGCAAAGCACTTGATCAAATTGATATCCTAAGCAGTGTTGCTATGGCTTAAGAGTGAGTGTGCGCTCCTACCTTGTCACCTCCTATACCCATAGGCAACTGGCTTTGAGCCATAGTTAAGTGAGGAACTAAGTGGTACTTATCCACTTGGTTGCAAGCTTTTAGACCAGAACAAATAGACTCTTTTTTTCAGTGGTAGTGATTTGTTAGGATTTAAGAAAAAACACCTATGGGCTTTTATTGTATTTAGTGCCTTGATATCGCCCTTCATTTTTTTTTCCTCATCCATGAAGCCATGGGATCAAGGAAGCCGCTTTTCTCACCTCATCCAAGAGCTGATCTTTCCTATTGAGTACGGATGGTTTCAGGTTCAGAGCTTCGTCAAGTATTCCTGGAATACTTATTTTGATTTAAGTGATGCTGCCAAAGAAAATGCAATCCTCAAACGCAAGCTAGGCATCCTGGAAACAAGGATCATGGACTATGAGCATCAGGTGCAGGAGGTCAAGCGGCTTAGGAAGCTTATTGGTTTCTCTCAGTTGTACTCGCGAGGGATGATGGTTGCTGAAGTGGTGGGAACATCCACAGACACCCCTTTCCAAGGGATGCGTATCGCTAAGGGAAGTATGGATCGGGTGAAGGTGGGCATGCCTGTTGTGGCAGCACAAGGGATTGTTGGCAGGGTCCTTCGAGCTGGGTTTAAGTTTTCCGATGTCCAGCTCCTGGTTGATACAAACTTCAACTTAGACGTGATCGTAGAACGGACACGTATCCGTGGCGTTTTGCATGGAATGGCTTATAATCGCTGCCGCCTTAAGCTTCACCGACGAGCGGATATTAGAATTGGCGATACTATCGTCACCTCGGGAATCACCGGCAGTTTTCCTAAGGGGCTCCCGATAGGGAGGGTTATGCGTATCAGCTATGAAGCAGATAACGTTTCTCAGGTCATTACGATCCAGCCCTGGGTAGATTACCACGGCCTCGAGGAGGTGGTGGTGCTCAATCATACCGACGAAGAGGTTGAGACCATAAAAGAAACCGCTGGAAGTGATTGGATTCGCTACCCACCGATGAAGGATGAGGGTTAATTTGTCCTTAGTTTTTAAAAGACTTTTTTTTGGTTTGGTTCCTCGGCCGGCATCCGGTAGCTTTGGGCTTGATATCTTCTATATTATTCTCATCATTAGCTTTCAGGTCTCGATTCTTCCATCCCTGCTTTCATATTCGGACCTCGACTTGCTCACTCCCTGGTTAGTTTTTCTATTTATTGGTCTTGGCACAGGCCAGGCTATGCTCCTTGCTCTATTGGGAGCTATTGCCCTTGAAAATCACGGAACCTTTCCTGCTGGTTTGTACTTCTGCTCCTATTGGATTATGGGCACTTTGATCAGCCTGTTGAAAAAGCACATTTCATGGCGTAACACCCTCCCTTGGATTGCAACCTTCACAATCTCTCAATTATGGATTGTGCTCTTTGAGACCTTTGTCTTTCTTGTTAAAACTAGTAACTTACTTTTTCTTGATCTTAAGTATGGTACAGGTGTCTTTATTCGCATGCTGACAGCCTTTGTCATTGGGGTCTTTGCAGCAAGGTTTGCACCATTTAAAGTAACTGAGGAAAAACCAACTTGAGTCGTTCTTACAAGCAAGAAAGCCCCCTTATCGAGTCAAGGTTTCTGTGGTCAAATATTTTTTTAATAGGAATATTTGGGCTGCTTACCGTGCGCCTTTGGTATATCCAAATTTATAAGGGTGAGACGTACCACAGAATTTCCGAGAACAACCGTATTCGGCGCATTGAGGTGCCTGCTCCTAGGGGGATGATTTTTGATCGTTATGGCCGCGTGGTTCTTGGTAATCGTCCATTTTTTGACTTGGTCTATATCCCTCAGTATGTCAAAGACACGGAAACAACCCTTAAGATTTTATCGCAGCTATTACATGAGCCTATTTCCAACTTTGAGCGCATGCTCAGAGCAAACCGTGGGCGGCCAAAGTTTTTACCCACCACATTGAAGAGAAACCTTTCTATTCATGAGGTTTCACTCATAGAGGCTAACAAGGTTTTTCTACCCGGCATTGAAATCAACGTGGCTCCCCGGAGAGACTACAAGGATCATACTCCTGCTCATATTGTTGGGTATATGGGAGAGATTAGTAGTAAGGCTTTGCGAGTTTGGAATGACAAACAGCCTGAAAACCCATATTTACCTGGTGACTTGATCGGTAAACAAGGCCTTGAGTACCGGTGGGAGCCTCTGCTGCGTGGAAAGCGTGGCTATCGATTGATACAGGTAGATGCTTTTGGGCGCCAAACGAGCCTGTTTGATTTTGAGGGCTGGCATTTGCCCATCCGGCCTGCAGTCCCGGGATCTGACCTGATCCTTACCTTGGATATGGAGTTACAGAAGGCTTCAGAAAAAGCTTTTCAAGGAAAATACGGGGCCGTTGTTGTTTTAAACCCTCAAACAGGTGAAATCCTAGCATTGATTAGCTCTCCTGGTTACAACCCTGCTATTTATCAAGATGGGTTAAGTGTAGACAAGTGGCAGTCACTGATTTCAGATCCCTTTAAGCCACTTTTTGACAAAACCACCGGTGGAAGTTTCCCGCCAGGTAGTTTGTACAAGCCTGTTGTTGCTTTTGCAGCATTGGGCGAAGGAGTGATAAAAGCCAACTCAACCTTTCCATGCGGGGGAGCATTTGAGCTTGGTCGGGATGTGTTTCACTGTCACCATCGAGCAGGGCACGGGAAAGTGGATATGCGGAAGGCTTTGGTTAAGTCTTGTGACATTTTTTTCTATAACGTAGGGGTAGAGTTAGGCGCAGATAAAATGGCCAAGTATGCCATGGACCTTGGCTTGGGAGAGAAGTTAGGGGTTCGTCTAAACAAAGAAGATCCTGGGCTCATTCCCACAAACGCATGGAAAAAAATGACGAGCAGAACTCCTTGGGCCCTTGGAGATATTCCTCCTCTATCAATTGGTCAGGGGGCAAATCTTTTGACCCCGGTTCAGATAGCAAGCCTTTACGCTACGATTGCAAACGGTGGGAAGATATGGCGACCCTTTGTGGTGCGCAAGGTTGTGAATCATGTGGGTGAGACCGTTCTTGAGCATAAGCCTGAGCTACTGCATACTTCAAAACTCATCACTCAAAGTCAGTTTAAGCTGATGCGTAGCATGCTGCGGGATGTGGTGATGTCCTCCGAAGGCACCGGGAGAAGGGCTAGGATAGCAGAAGCCGATGTTGGTGGTAAAACTGGCTCCGTGCAGGTGGTAAGCCTCAAGAAAAATCGCAGCCGCAAAACATCAACTGTTAGTATGAAATGGCAGGAACATGCCATGTTTGCTGCATTCTCACCAGTAGAAAATGCAGAAATCGCAGTTGCTATCGTGAGTGAAAATGACCATGTTGGTGGTGGTGGGTCTTCAGCTGCGCCCGTAGCAAAAAAAATATTCGAAGCTTTTTGGCGCTTAAAGAAGGAGCGAAAAGACAGCTCACAATTAAATATCTCTGCCAAATCTGACCCCAGCAATCTTCGTTGAACAGGATTTCTAAATATGGCGCAAAGTAAAAGTAGCTTTCATAGTGGCCTCCTGACCCTTATTTTTGTGGTCCTCATGACCATTGGAATGGCAAATCTCTACTCGGCAGGAGCTGAGAGTGTTTATTTTGAAGCTCAGTTTAAGCATATGTTTGTGGGTTTGTTTTTCTACGTTTTGTTTGGCTGGTTTATTCCTGTAAAGCATGTCAACACTTATGCTTATTTATTTTTTGCTCTCATATCTCTATCTCTTCTCGTGGTTTTAATTCTAGGTCACACCGCAGGTGGTGCCCAGAGGTGGATCCTACTTGGACCCGTTAGGTTTCAACCTTCAGAATTTGCCAAACTTGCGGTGGCCATTGTTGTTGCCAAATTCTTCTACCACAACCGTAGCCTCCACTCATATGGGATTGGAGAAATATGGCCTATTTTGGCTATGATAGGCATGACCTTTGCGTTGATCTTTAAGCAACCTGACTTCGGCACTGCGGGTATTTGTCTGCTCATCGGGATGAGTCAATTGGCGTTTATTCGCATTCGCATTGGATACAGGGCTGTTCTGAGCATGTTCGTGTCTGGACTTGTTCTGGCTTTTGTCGGATGGAATTTTCTCCTAAGGCCCTACCAAAAGCTAAGGATTCTCAACCTATTAAATCCAAATATGGACCCTAGTGGTTCGGGGTACAACTCCTTGCAGTCACTCGTTGCCATTGGCAGTGGAATGCAGTTTGGAAAAGGCTTTTTACAGGGCACTCAAACGCAGCTGCAGTTTCTTCCTGCAAGGCACACTGATTTTATTTTTTCCGTTTTTGCCGAAGAGCACGGATTTTGGGGATCGACCTTGATCTTTTTATTATTTATTTCTATAGCATATATTGCGTTAGAAATAGCGCGTGATTCCCGTGATTGCTTTAACGGTCTTTTAGCCATTGGGGTTGCAGCTATCATCACGGTCGAGTTTACTCTTAATGTGGCGATGGTATTGGGCCTATTTCCTGTGGTAGGTATGCCGCTTCCTTTCTTTTCTTACGGTGGGTCGGCTTTACTGACTGTGTGTATATCCATAGGTGTGCTCGTGGCTATTGACCGAGAGAATGCTAAAGGATCAAAGTCGCGGCGCTTAGAAGCCATCTAAGCACTGCTCTATCCAACTGCCCGAGTAGGAAGTGCTAATGGAAAACCAAGAAAAAACAATTAACTTAAAAGCTCTGCTAGCCTCTGCAGCACAAAGCGGAGAGCCCAGCTCCTACCTTGAACCATATGCTTTTAAAGGTGCACCTGAAGACGCCTTAAGGACTTTGGAAGCAAAAGGCTTTCAGACATACCGAGGAAAGGTGCGAGAGTGCTTGAGCAGTAGCGATAAGATCTACCTGATCCACACTGATAACCTTTCGGCATTTGATCGATTTATCACGATGGTGCCGTTCAAAGGTGTTCTCCTAGCTGCAATTAGCCGTTATTGGTACGAGGCTATGGGAGGGTCTATCAAGCATGCTTACCTCGCTAGCCCACATCCGCGCATACTGGAAATGAAGCAACTTCAACCTGTTAAGGTCGAAGTGATCGTGAGGGCCTACCTTGCAGGAAGTATGCTGCGTTCTTATCAAACGGGAGTGCGAAATTTTTGTGGGCAGCAGCTTCCTGACGGTCTGCAGGCTTACGACCGCTTACCCAAGCCGATTGTGACTCCGACGAGTAAGGCAGAAGCTTTTGAGCATGATGAGAATAAGTCACCAGCTGAATTAATCCATGAAGGTCACGTTGCAAACGAGCAGGTATGGGCCGAGATTGAGGCTATGGCTTTGCAGTTGTTTCAATTGGGCAGTGAGACGTATGACCGTTGCGGATGGATATTTGCTGATACTAAGTATGAATTTGGAACCGACTCGGAGGGGCACATTTACTTGATTGATGAGGTGCACACCCCTGACTCATCAAGGCTGTGGAAGAAAAGCACTTATCATAAATGCTTAAAGCAAAATCTGCCACCGCAAATGTTCGATAAAGAGCTTGTCAGAAGGTATCTTTCTTCCCAGGGGTTTTTGGGTGAAGGAGCCGTACCCCCAGTGCCTTACACACTGATTTTTGAGCTGCTTCAGTCTTATTTAGGAATTTATGAGAGCCTTGCTGGTGAGGAGCTATGCTTTTCAGACACAGAATTGGCATCAGTGTTTTCGTAACAGAGTCGTTCATTTCCTTTTATGGCATCATTAAAAATGTTCCGTTAAAGATTCCCTAAGCCTCACGTTGTTCGGGGGAATGACGGGGTCAACTTCCAGTTGTTTATCAGGCGCTACTTGGGAGAATGACGGGGCCAATTGGGTAGTTAGGGGCGCGCGTTGTTCAGAGAAACAACGAGCCCAATTATTCGGAAAGTAGAGACAGAATAGCGGGGGCTAAAGAGTCTTTTAAGTTTTTAGTCTTGTAAATATGCTCGCTTATTTTCTGCATATCCTTGGCCCAGTTTTCCTGGTGTGAGTGTACCTGAAGAGCTTGCTTTAGCAAAAAGTCACTGGTGATAGATGAGCGAGTTGTAAATTGTCCAACAAAGTCTGCTAAAGTGCTTTCTTCTCCATGGTCTTGTAAGTATTGGGTCATGTACTTATGAAAGTCAGATTTCCAGTGCATAATTTGATAGAAAGGGATCTTTCCGTACTGAATGCCCTCTGACAAAGACTGATCACCAGTTAGTCCTGCAAATACATGGCTCATTTGCAGCATGGATAACATGCTTTGCTTTGCCAATGGGAAGGGGTTGATAATGCGAATAACGGGGCCCTTAGATTTTTTAACAGTAGCCGTCTCGTCTTTCGGAATCTGAAAATACTCAATTGATAGCTTGTTTAAAATAGGCTTCAATTTACTTGCATAGCTGTGTGAAGAGTAAAGAAGATATTTAAGAGCGGTTTCAATTTCTGTGAACTGTTCTTTTGTTGCGGGAACCACAATGTTTGCTTCGAGTGCCTGGCCTTTTTCCGCGGAATCCAACATAGCGACAATACCGGCTAATGAGGCGTAATTGACCAAGTTTGACCAAGATCCGGGCTGTTCTTGGCTAACTTCTTTATTGAAGTAGCCAAAAAATAGGTTTTCTTTACTCCAGTTGATATTGGTATTTGCAAGGAACGAGCGTAAGCCAGCGTCGTCTTTGCTGATAGAGTTTACGTCGGTCAAGGAGAGGAAATTGGGTTGTTCCAAAAATATGCCCAGACGGTCCGGACGTAAGCCGGTTTCGAATAGCCTTAAATCAGGGCGAGTAATACCTTCTCGCTGAGATTCTTTAAAATCATACTCTGTGCAGCGTACATACTCGGCATCAAAGGAGTCGAGAAAATCAACATCTTCCTTGCTTAAATAGTGAAAAGTAGGAAAGGAGATAAATACCTTTGCGAGGGAAATCACATCAACCACTTTGGGTGCTCTTATGGCTTCCCAGTTATCGATGATAAGAGTAGGGACGTTTTTCGGTATTAAGCCGAAGGCTTCGAACTTGAGGCCTTCACTTCTGATGACCCATGAAAAGTTCACCGATTTTTTACCCTTGGCAGCATGCTCTCGTATATTGTGAAGCAACTTGCTTGCCGCGCTTGGGTCGCCGAGGGTTGACCCAGGGGCATCCGTGTAAAACACGATGTCCGGGTTGGCGTTTAAGGGTAGGTTGTCTTCATGTAAATCGTATGGCTCTTTTGATATGGTTCCATCGTCATTTTTTACAATCAATAAGCCAGAGGCATGTTTCGGGTCTTCTTCATCTTTACTGCATGCAGCGAATAATACTAACGATAGTAATAAACAAATTTGTTTCATGGGTGACCTTCGTTGACTGAAGTATGATTTTCTCAATGGACGTTAGGACATATACTATATAAGCGAAAGAAAGCCACTAAAAAAATGCTTGATTCAGAGGGTTTTTTACACTTTTTGGAAAATATCCAGATTGCCAATTGGACTTAGTATCAATTGCCAAAAAATTTATGCGGATTTCAGAGGAAAGAAAAACTTCAAATTGAATTCGTTTTAAAATCAACTTTATACGATAGCTTTTCCATAGCTGTGGTGGATTTGGTTTCCTATGGTTCCCTATCTAAGTGTATAACAGCCATAAATATATATTAAATATTCAAGTAAGGTTCTATATAAACTTAGTTTAGGTACTTAGACCTAATTTCCTCCACTAATTTAGTGTCTTGAGCCACTTTATCCCAGGCGTGTTGATAGTCATTGATCAATTTATCATTTACGCCTTTGCTGAATGCAATATAAAACTCCCCAACTTTTTTCTTATAGATGAATTCGAGCTTTGATAGGTCGTATTTCTTGCTTTTGATGAACCACATCAGCACCTCGGGAGTATAAGCAATACAATGAATCCGACCTGCCAGGAGCATATCGTATAGTTGCTGGATCTCATCTACTTTAACAATCTTTTCTTCTGGGACCCCACCATCTTTAACAATTAGCTCACCCATTGAAGTGGACCCCACTGTCCAGACCAAAAATAGCTTTGTATAAGTAAAACTAAAACTTGTTATTGAATGCTATA
>JABSRF010000083.1 GCA_013215275.1 Oligoflexales bacterium
ATATTTTTTTCAAGTACAATTTTTCTTTGAATTTTGGACGGCAAGATTAATTTTGCATTTTCTTATTGAATTCAAGTAAGGTCCTTGAATACAAGGTTTTTGACATTACGGTATTCGTAGAAGAGCTGTCCGAGAGTAACAATCACGGTTACGACAAAATAGATGCTAAAAACCACCCTTAGAAGTTTCGTTCCAATGGACTTATCAAAACTAATGGTTCTTTGCTTCAGGTTCATCCAACCCCCGTGGTGCGACCAGAACCAACTTTCGGTACAAGCTTTTAAAACTTAAGGAAATATTGTGGGAACGATTGGGTATCGTTTTTGAAATAATGGCACACGACTTTATCAAGTATGTGATTATCTAGATGATTCAGTTAGTGAGGGAAATAAATGGAGGCGCCGAGCGGATTCGAACCGCTGTTCACGGATTTGCAATCCGGTGCCTAGCCACTTGGCTACGGCGCCGCATATTGCTTAACCGTTGGTCAAGCATGCTGGCAAATCTACAAGCTCGAACTTCTAATTGCAAGTAGTTTTAACGGCGACATTTCCTAAGCTTGGGGAATTGATTTCGCATCTTCAAGGAATGCGGCAAGCCCCTTATCGGTTAGCGGGTGTTTGACAATCTGACTAAGCACCTTAAAAGGAATGGTGGCAACATCAGCACCAAGCTTCGCAGCATCCTTAAGGTGGAGGGGGCTTCTAATGGAGGCTACTAAAACCTCAGTTGGGAGCTTGTAGTTGTTATAAATCTTCTTGATTTCAGAGATAAGCTCCATACCGTGCTGCCCACAATCATCAAGTCGGCCAACAAAAGGTGAGATGTAGCTCGCACCTGCTTTGGCTGCCATTAAAGCCTGAACCGCACTAAAACAAAGGGTCACATTGGTTCGAATCCCTTCTGCAGTGCAGCTTGACACAACCTTTAAGCCCTCAATCGTAAGTGGAATTTTAACCACCACCTGCGAGCTTAGGCTGGCCCACTGTCGTGCTTCCTTCAGCATCTCATCATAGCTTGTCCCCAAAACCTCTGCGGAAATAGGGCCCTTGCACACCTCACAAATATCACGAATAATCTGCTCGTAAGGAAGCCCTGCTTTTGCAACCAAACTGGGGTTAGTCGTGACCCCATCCAACATTCCGTAGGCAGCGGCTTCTTTAATTTCATCGATCTGAGCTGTATCCAAAAAGAACTTCATCTTACTCCCTTTGCTTTCACTAATTCAAAGACCAAGGAATTGATAACTGATTAGTCCAAACAGGAAAAGCGTTTGATACTCAGATAGGCTAGATAGTTTTAAGCGGAATATCTTGGACCATGTCATAATTCCATATAGAATTTTTTCCAAGCTAAAGGTAAATTAAGGGGTGATGTTTCGATAAACAGCAAGCAAAAAGGGTTATTCTTGAGCCTCCGCCTTTCAATTACCGTACTGATAACCAGAATTTGCGACTTCATTGGCGCTACGTTGCTGGGTCTCTATGCCTTTTTAGTGGTTGGCCCCCTTGGGTTCCTACGGGGTCCTTTGGTTCTGGAACGAGCAATGTGGTACTTGCGGGTCTTTATTCCCATGGGCCTAATGGCCAAGGCTGTGCGCGTTGCGATTGACTGGCGGCTAGGTCACTTTGATGTGGCAATCGCACAAGCTGAAGAAGTGATTGCCTTGGTAGAACAGTACTACCAAAAAAACCCCCAATCACAGGTCAGAAGAAGAGTTCTAGGAGACCTCTACACCATTTTAACCAGGGCTTATATGCATGCTGGTCACATAGATGAAGCTATGCAGGTGGTCTTAAGAGCAAAAAAATGCATGGGGGTTGACCGACTAGTTGGCTTGGCAGATCTGGACGCTAAAACAGCTCACCTGGTGCGTGCTGGTTTAGCTGCTGGCCGTTTGCTAGACGGAGGTGGGCTTGCTACCATGTTTGTTAAATCAGACGCTCAACCCGCTAAGACCCCTCAAAGTTCATGCGCAGATGCCGCAAACCAGAGTGGTAATGACCCTGACAAGCACCAGAGCACCGACGGCGCAAAAATCATCCCTTTCCCAAGCTCCGAGTAACTGAGCAGCTCACTCGCCTGCATCGCGCTTCCATAAAAACAAGAGAATTTCCAGCTTTTTACGAGGCTTATCCACTGCTTAGATAAGATAATTGGAAATTCAATAAGAAATCAGCAAAAATGCACACCGATCCCATACTTAGGGATCAATCATTTTATTGTGTGTAAGGCTATATACCTTTATCAACGCTAACTCCATGATACGAAGGAGCAGGGAATGACAATAAGGGTTGGAATCAACGGGTTTGGTCGCATCGGTAGAACAGTTCTTCGTGCAGCTCTTAGAGCTGAGAACAAAGACTTTGAAATCGTGCACATCAATGACCTCACAGACACGAACACAATTTCTCATCTATTGAAGTATGACAGTGTTCATGGCACTTTAGATGCGGAGTGCAAAGCCTCAGAAAATGCAATCTCTGTAGCAGGTAAGGAGATCTCTATCTCAGCCATTCGTTCACCAGCTGAGCTTCCTTGGAGCGAAAAAAAAGTAGACATCGTGTTTGAATGCACTGGATTGTTTACTGGTAGAGATACTGTTGAAGGGCACCTAAAAGCAGGAGCGCCTAAGGTGCTTATTTCTGCCCCCGGAAAAATCGAAGACATAACGGCTGTTTACGGAGTTAACTCTGACCAGTTAACCGACGATCATAAGATTGTTTCAAATGGTAGCTGCACCACTAACTGCCTTGCTCCAGTGGCAAAAGTGCTTCACACAGGCTTAGTGATCGAGTCTGGCTTAATGACCACCGTTCACTCTTACACCAATGACCAGCGCACCCTCGACGTCGCTCACCGAGACCTAAGAAGAGCGAGAGCTGCAGCAGTCAATATGATCCCTACGTCAACTGGAGCAGCCAAGGCTATTGGCCTTGTACTCCCTGATTTAAAAGGTAAAATAGACGGCTTGGCAGTAAGAGTCCCAACACCAAATGTCTCTCTAGTCGATGTGACCTTTAAGGTTAAAAAAGAAACCAGCGTAGAAGAGGTCAACAAACTATTGAAGCAGGCATCTGAGAATGATCTTAAAGGGGTCTTAGGGTACACTGAGGAGCCATTAGTGTCTGGTGACTTCAATGGTAATGCCAACTCAAGTATTGTAGACGCAAGTATGACCAAGGTTGTAGATGGTCACCTTGTGAAGGTTTTATCATGGTATGATAACGAATCTGGATTTAGTCATCGCATGCTAGATGTGGCAAGGTTGATGACCAAGTAAGTACGAGATGGAGCGATAATGAGCAAAGAAGAAAAATCACAAACCTTAAGTCGCAAGGAAGTTCTTGAAATTCTTGCGGAATCAAAAGACCTGCGAGATTTAGACATCCGTAAAGCTAATCTTATCAAGGTAGATTTTTCAGGTTGCGATTTGAGAAACACTAACTTCTCCTATGCAAATTTGAAGGAGGCATATTTCAAAGGTGCGGATATGCGCGAAGTATCCCTTTGGAACGCAAACCTTGAGGGTGCGGACTTTACAGACGCTGACCTTGAAGGTGCCGATCTAGATTACTCAAAAATGCGTGGAGCAGTGTTGTATCGAGCAAACTTAAGAAGGGCCACTCTGCCAACTGAGTTGGTTCCTAGAGAGGATATTTTGCGCTCTGTAAAAACAGGGTGCAAGGTTGGCCAAAAATAAATCTTAGGCTTTTCTTGCCTGTTTTTTATTTATTTTGGTGCATAGCACCTATATAGTATGAGCGAAAATATTAAGAATGGGAAAAACACCAGCCCCCGGGAAAGGGCCCTCTTATGTTTCTTCGTTTCTTACTATCTATTGTGTTCCTCTTTGCATCAGCTCCACATCTTTTGTCAGTTCCCCTTAAAATAGCCATTTTGGGGGATATTCATCACAACAATCAGCAAACAAACACAAGCCCTTTGTTTAAGACTATGGTCAGCAAGATCAAATCAGAGGGAGTGAGCCATATTATCGTGACCGGCGATCTCATCGATCGCAGCGTTGGGGGTATTAAGGCTAAAGAGGTTTATATCCAGTACTTTAAAGAGCTAGCTGATGCCCTAAGCCAAACCCATGAGCAAGCCCCTGCTGATCGTATATTCTTAGCAATTGGCAATCATGACTTTGTCAAAGTCGCTAAGGAAGAAGACTGCAAGTCCATACTTTCTGAATTTCGCCAGTACCTAAGCATCCCTGAAAATTATGGTCCAGAAAAAGGTCTGCTCTCTTATGACTTTGCAGTCCAATTAAGAGCCAAAGAAAAACATGGTCCACCTGGATATATTTGCATGCCTGGTCTGAAGTCGGAGTCTGGCTTCTATAGCCTTTTCAGAAAAAACGTTGGCCTCCAAAGTTTCGGTAAACAGGTTAAGGAACAGCGCAACTATTTCACTTATTTTAGAATTGGTCCTTATAAATTTCGCCTAAGCCACGTGCCTCTGTATGATCGGAAAAAACACAGAAGCCCATCCCCTGAGACCGATACTCATTTTGATATCTCTGGAGACACTCATCACCGAGAAGTTGACTATTTTTTTCAAAAACCAAACACAAATTCCCTCGGATTGAGATGGAAGAAAAACCCAAAAAAACGTATGCTTCCTGGAACTAGTTTGATAGTAGGGAAATCCCCTATTCACCTAAACCCTGGCTCAAGTGGTGGAGACTCCACCAACGAGCCTGAGTTCTCCTATATTTTGATTGATGACTCCCAGAAAACAATCCGATTCCTGAATGCTCAGGATCACACTCTAATTAAGCTATATTCAATGGGTAGCTCATAACCTGATTACAAACTCAAGCAGTATTTCTTATAGCTATCTACTACTAACCATTTTAAGCTAACAGCCTTCAAATCAACGCAATTTAGCTCCTAGTACCCATTCGTAATCTTTTATTCACCATTATAGTTTTAAGCTACGCTTCAATCTCTATGGCGAATATCAAAATATTACACGTGCTCTTTTCTCACTCAAAAGTCCCTTCCAATGCTTTGCCTTAACTCAACCGATCGCCACGTTAACGCGTTAGGAAATCGCACGTTTTAGAGGAAACAATCAACAACACAATTAGGGAGCAAATTATGATAAACCACAGGGTTTTAAATCTCAGTGAGAGAAGGCAGTTCAGACGTCATTATGAATCTTTTGGGATAGGAACAATTTCAGATGATTATCTCAAAAACACAATTGTCAGAGGTTTTTTTGATCAAAATGGAGGTATGGTCGGAGGCCATATTGTGAACCAGATCAGCTCAAACTCAAGGTACCTTTCCTTCATTCCTAAGACTAATCGCTCAAACCTCCCCATCTGCACAGAAAGCATGGCAGAAATTTGCTGTGTTTGGATGGACAAAAAAATCACAAGCAAAAATATTCGGCTTTTTATGTACTTACAAGGGCTGTTGGATGCTAAAAGCACCAATTCCAAGTTTATTGTGGCGGGAACAACCAATGAAAAGAACAAACTCATCCAGCAGTTCGTTTTCCCAAAAAAGCTTTGGAATGGGGTTGCAACACATGGAGCGCTTCAATATATTCACTATACAGAAATTGATAAGCTAATTAGTAACTGGATTACAGCAATACCAAAATACCACATATATAAATTATTCCGAAAATTAGTTAAATATTTCACCTCAAGACCTAAGCACATTTTGAAGAACTTAGGAGAGGCTTGAAAAATTTACTCTCTAAAAACGGTTAAGATCTTAGAAAGGCTATGAGCTAAAAGCACCAATGCTCCAGAATAGCACAAAGAAAGACAAAGATTACTAAAAGAAATTGTCAAAGTTCCGACGAGGGAAGATGATAAACTAAACATGAGAAATTTGTTGATAAAAATACAAGATTTAAGACTATTCAACACGATGCTTAATAGTTGGCTAATTCCTTCCCAAATAAAAGGGGAAAGCAAGTCAATCATGAAAAAGTGGTGTCAGTTCGAAAATAAGTTCTGCCACACTGATATGAAGCGCAACGCATTCCTAATTGCACTAGGGCTATTGTCATTGATAAGCCTAGATTTGAACCATAACAAAGCAGGAAACAACCCAGACCTGCAATTTGAGCTAGTCAATAGAGTCTTACCGGCTACGTATTTTTTGTTACTAGCCTTTTGGCTTCGATTAAAAAAACTACCAAATGAGAGTTTAGCATTTGTTTTAAATAAGCTTCTATTTCTATCTGGTATTCTATTAGTATATATTCTCCAATACCGCTACTGCCAAATATTTCCTGACCGGCTGCGGATTTACTCCCCCTTACTCATACCGGTTGGAATATTTTTGACCAGGATTGGTCCAAGAAACTCCCTCGTATTCTTCACTATTTGCTTGGCTTTATGGCGCCTATTTTTTTATGACCCAAGCTACTTTCAACAGGATCTAAATTACTTTCTTGTCTCTTTTTTCTTCGCACTCCCATTTGCAAATACTATTAAATTTGCATCCCGCTCTGTATTGGAACAGGCGAAACGATTCGAATCCGAAAAAAAGCTAGACGTGCAGAAAAAACAACAGAAAGAAACCCTAGTGAAAATACTTTGTCATGATATCAACAACCCACTTACTGTTGTAAATGGACAACTTCAGCGAGTCATCAAAGATGCTAGAGCTAATAAGTCGAGTATGGAAGAAATAGCGACTCGAGCAGAGAAGGCACTAAAGTGTGCTTATGTGATCCAGCATATCATTCAGCAAGTTAACGAGCTTGAGGCCTTAGAGTCTGGAAAGATCTCGCTGAGCTGCCAACCGGTTATGCTTAAGGAAATCCTAGATTCAAGCATAAACACCCTTAGCGACAAAATGAAAGCTAAAAAGGTCAAGTTTCTCTGCGAGTGTAGTGAGGAAATCTACATATATGCAGAACCAAAGTCTCTGTCCAATTCTGTAATCAATAACCTGCTGTCGAACGCGATTAAGTTTGTGAATCAAGGCACGGGAAAAATAATGCTGACTGCAACAGCCAAAAAATCGGAAGTTTATTTGGTCCTCACTGACAATGGCGTTGGTATGCCTGATAGCATAAGGGATAATCTATTTAGAGAAGACGTGGTAACCTCAAGGCCTGGCACAAGCGGCGAACGAGGGACAGGATTTGGAATGCCTCTCGTTAAAACTTATATGGACTTATACAATGGTAGGATAGAAGTTTCTAGCCGTGAAAAAGAGTCTCACCCCAAAACTCATGGCACTACGTTTACACTTGTGTTTAGAAGATTTGGCAAGAACCATAGAACCAACAAAAAGCCAGTTAACTTATCATCATCCCATGACCATGCCGCTTAACTTAACGGGTTAGGGCAGCAGTTTCAGTCGATGCTCCTTCATCTGGATTAGCAGAGTAAGTAGCCTTAATCACGACCGTCGCGTCTGCAGGTAGGTCTGGAATACCTATTGTGTTCCCAATACGCACGTAAGAGGTATTCTCTTTACCATTCACTAAGACGGTCCAAGTAGCGGTATCAGGGTCCTCAAAGTTTGTCTGAAACTCCTGAATTCCACCTATTAGGTATTTGAAAGAAATCTCAATGTGATCCAAGTCTTCAACATTACACCCAAGGGTTATGCTCTTTTCTTCCAGGGAAAAATCCTCCACTGGGCACTCAGTCTTGACATCATTACTATCGATCAAGCTTATCTTAATACTGTCTTTGCTTGGGCTAAAGGGTAACTCGTAGGCCAAAAGCTCATCACTTCCTAATAGCCGATACTTAATTTTGACACTCTGCCCATCACTTAAATCCTCGGAGGCTAAGACAAAATTACCGCCTTCTAAAGTAATCGCAATTGAATCACCTGTTTGCTCATCCCAGGCTTTTAACTCAGAGATTGCTTTACCATCAACTTCAGTGGCTAAAGTATTAATAACATCACCAATGTAAGGAACCTCGTAAGAAAGCTCAATACTACTGCCATCATATGGTACCTCGGTAAATTCAACCGCTCCATCTTTAATGGTGTATGCAACCTCTTGTCCATTTACCTTTGCCTTCACACTTCCTTCTTTGAAGGATTCTGACAAAGGAAAGCTTGTCACTAAGGCTGGGAGGCTTTCACGGTAATACACGATCACTGTGCTATTGTCTGCAGGTTCTTCATCAAACACAATTTTGGTACCGTTTAACTGATACTTATCTGCAGCAAGGTCTAGCATTTCCCCACTTTCAAGCATAATTCTAACAGACTCTACGACACCAGGCTCAAGCTCCAAATCAACCTCACTAAACTTAGGCTCACTATCGTAATAATAGGAAGCCTTGATACTAGCATTAGGAGCTGGAGTGTTCGTAAACTCAACAGTTTTCTCAGTCAAGGTATAATCAACCCCTAAGGTCAATGCTTGATAATTGTCGTTTTCTGAGGCACGCATCTCAATCACTAGGCTGCCATTTTCAGGTAGATTCGCCAGCTCAAAGGTGGATTTCAGTTGATTCTTCATATCCTCAGAAATTTTCTTAAACGTGTTGTCATATTTGTTATCGCAAATGGAACCTGCGTAACCAGAAGATAAGGTCACAAGGTTATTGTATTCATCCGCTTCATTAGAGGCAGAATCACACTGCTCGCCTGGAATATGAAAAATACCGTATACCCTAGCATCAGCACCGACCGTCCTCTCAGTTTGAGAGTTGCCAATCTTAGAGCCCATTAAGATCAATAACTCTGTGGGTGTATTCTGTGCAAGGTTTCCACAACCGTTGCTACAGTTATCTTCATCGGAAACAATAAGCACAGCAAGGTTAGAGCCATCCCTAACCCATTGGTCATCAGTACAGTCTAATCCTTTAATCGCCTTATAAACTCCCTGCTCATTGCCACTTCCTCCAGTGCCTAAGTCTTCAATAAAGGCTGCAAAGTCATCTTGGTTATTTTCGTTAATCAGGCTATAGCGATCACACTTTCCTCTGAGGGGCTTACTATCACTAGGCTCCCTTCCATCGGTGCTAACGATCCTGATTTGCCAGTTCGCTCCAGAAACTTCTGATATCAAGTCTGGCAGGTTCGTTTTGACCTTGTCGTGCTCTCCACCCATAGACCCTGAATTATCCACGACAACCAGAATATCAATGATACCTAAATCATTTTGTGTGAAGACCTCTTCAACAGCCTTACCAATGGTTCCTTGGTCGAAAGCCTTACTTCCTGTCAACCTAGTGACCTGCTCGAATGTGGCAGTCTGGCCTTGGTACCCACTCTCTCTGGCAAGCACATGTGAGAATTCTATGTAATCCTGATTGAAGGTTAAGTTTGCCTCTTGGAAAGGAGCAGCCTGGAACGACATTTCTACGTCTCTAAGAGTTCCGTCTGCTGGAGGCTCAGGAGGCAAGGAAGGTAACGACTGGGATGGCTTAACCCCGATCGAATCGTCATCATCAGATTTGTCGTTAGAGTCGTTGACCTCGACGACATCCTGAGTTCCTTTAGCGTCAGCCTCAGATGGCCCGCGGGATAGCTTCTTTTTCGAATTGTCTGTAGATCCTTCTTGAAACTGGGTGGTATTTCCACAGGAAATCACCAATAAGGCTCCAATAAAGCATAAAAGCTTTCGTAATAGAAACATTTCTCTCTCCCAAAACCCCAAATAACTTCGCTTGGCAGCTACCCTAGCTGTAAGCACCCCAAAATGTGTGATTGTAGGGGTTCACTCCCTACAGCCATATGTTCGGAATCTGGGAAATTTTTCTTATGCTAATTTTATACAGATGTGAAATATTTAGAGAAAATATATATAATTTGTGGGGTAAAATTAGCTAATCCGGTGATCTAACTTGACTTTTACCTATATAGATATAATGTTTTTTTTGAATAGATGAACTCATAATAAATGCTAAGGAGAATGCTTACCTTAGGTAATAAAATTCTGCTTATTTACTGGTAAACCCCTTGATTAAAGGGTCTAGACATAAGTAGAATCCCCACCTGCAATAATTACCTTGCCTTCCTCTTCTAGCTTGCGGGTAATTTGAAGGATTTCAAACTGGACGGACTCAACATCGGAGAGTTTTACTGCTGCCATAGCTTCCATATCCTCACGAAGCATATCTGCAGCCCTAGTCGACATATTTTTAAACACAAGGTCTCTAACCGCTTCAGATGAGGTTTTAAGAGCAACCTTCCATTTATCGTTTGGAACGTTTTTGATTAGTTCTTGGATGCTTCTGTCATCAAGTTTGACAAGGTCGTCAAATACAAACATCAACTGCCTGATTTCCTCTGCAAGGTCAGGGTCTCGTTCTTCGAGGTTATCAAGCATCTCTTCTTCTGTGGACTTATCAATGAGATTCAACATATCTGCGATAGCCTCGACTCCCCCAAGTTTGTCAGTGGAAATTGAGCCCATCGCCTGAACTTCTTGACGCAGAACATCTTCAATTTCATCAATAAGCTCAGGTGCCACGGCATCCAAATTTGCAATACGAAGCAAAATTTCGGTATGGAGAGCCTCGGGCAAGAGTTTTAAGGTTTCACCCATTTTAGACGGGTCGAGGTGAGCTAGTATTAGTGCGATCGTTTGTGGGTGCTCGTTACGGATGAAGCCTGCTAGGGTCCTAGGGTCAATAAGCTCGAGTGAGTCAAGGTTTGCTGAGGATAATGATAACTGATCGATCAGCTCTTCCGCTTCCCCACCTTTAAAAGCTGAGCCTATGATTTTTTTGGTGTAGTCGCTACCACCGTAAAAAAATTGCTTATTTTGCTGCAAGATCTGGTAAAACTCAGTGATAACATCATCGACAGTGTCTTCTTCCAGACGGCCTAGACGGCTCATCGCCGTACCAATACGCTTAATCTCAAACTCATTAAGATTTTTGAAAATCTCAGACGAGATTTCCTCACCAAAGGATAGAAGCAGTATAGCTGCCTTCTGCGATCCACTATAGTTATGGGTACCCATAGGTTTGCACCTTGTGTGTGATTATATTCAATTGTTAAAATGATTATCAGTAAGACTCTAGATAAAATCTAAAATCAGGGGAGCTTGAGTTGAATTTAAGCTCCTTTTTTCACCAACACATTTCGAGCTGTTCGATACTGGTTATAAAAATCGTATGCGATTTCGTCCTCGAATCCATTATCAATAAGATAATCATAGATCCAATTTGAAATTTCCAAGTCTTTACTATGAGACAAAATGATGAAATCTTCCCAGATCTCATAGTCACTAGGCTTTGGTGCAATCTTATTTGAATTTTTACAAAACTCGTCTAATTTATCCTGAACTTCCGAGTCCAAATCCGCCATATTAGCACTCCCTAGACGCTCTATATTGGTAAAAGACCACACCTATACGAGTGTGCAAAACTTTCGATCGTCAAACCTAGTGATTAAGCTTATTCTAATCTATTTCACATCTAAGCTCAAATGCGACGCTACTTACCTGAAGCTAGGACAAGCATAGCTTAAACACCCCAATCTTTTTTGATTGCTTCTATTTCGGTGTCACTTGCAGCCTTTTTACATTTTGCTCCTGAGCGGCATTTGACTCGTGCTTCACACTCTTTCCAGGTCTTATCAATCGCAAAATTTCCATTCACCAAACTTAGGTAAACGTTATTTTTTTTTCCTGAAAAGCTTGCCTTTTTTTTCTGAGTTGGAGCCATAGGCTGAGGCTTAGGAAGCTCGTAAGGGTCTACCGAGTAATGCTCCAAACTTCCGTTATAAAGCTCTATATCCTCCCCCCGAGCAAAGTGATCGGCAATGGAATCGACACGCTCATTTCCTGGAATCCCAGCATGACCTTTAACATGCTGGTATTTTGGCTTGAGTTCTTTGTTAAGGGACCTAAGCTGTTCCCATAGATCCCGATTAGCAACTGCTTTGCCGGTGCTCGTCATCCAGGAATTTTTGATCCATTTGTCCACCCACGAGCTAACTCCATTAATCGTATAGCTAGAGTCTGTGAGAACCACGATGCTTTGAGGAGATTCTTTCCTTACAAGCTTCAGCCCTTCAATAACTGCCATCAGCTCCATTTGGTTGTTAGTTGCCTTAGCAACCCCCCCTCCTCCTTCATTGACTAGCCCACTTGGGAAAACCACCATAAAACCAAAACCAGCTGGACCAGGATTACCCTTGCTGGCACCATCACCATAAATTAATACATAATCTTTTAGATTTTGAGACATGAACCCTACTGCTTATTTGCCTGCGTCAGGAATGACACTTAAGTAAAGAGGGGAAAACATATCATCCACCAAGGCATCCCACTCTTTGACCGCTCTTTGACTACCCTTGATGAAGGTTGGGCTCATGATACCATCATAATCAGGAGGAAGATGCCCTTTGTTCATAAAGCAATGAAATAACTCATGATACATCAATTCCCGCAGTTTAATGATGGCATCTTCTTTGTTGGTACCAATATACTCAGCAGACTCTTTTCTTAAAACCTCAATGGTCATCCAATTGAGCTTCCGCTTCCCTCCAACCGTTCCAACATAGGTATAGAATCGATTGCAGGCAGCCATAACTCCTGGGCCACCTTGCATCGTTAGCTTATCCACATAGACAACTTGCCTAAGCTTCTGCCTCGTATCTTCAGGAATCACAACCCCACGTTTTTTAGCATCCTCGACAAACTGCCCGATGAAAGGCTTTAAATCATCATCAAAGGCCAGTTCAGGGAGCTTCAAGACCCTGAATCCAACTGACTCAAGCAAGGTATGGGAAACCATATCCTGAACGGGAGTTTCAAGCAGCCATTTTCGCTGCTTATGGGCACAAGCTAAGGCAATTCCTAGGCATAAACTGGCCAGTAGAACTAACCCATAAATTTTTATTTTTGGAGCTGTATTGAGTATTTTCATGTCCTGCCTTAAAGCCGGGATTCGCATCCGAAATTCCAGGAGTAATCGGTATAATTTTTGAAAAACTTTAGCCTAATTGCATCCTAGATATTAGATGCTTAGGCGATCATCTATGGTAAGATTGTGCTTAGGCTTTTGCTATTCCGGAAAGGTAAAAAAACCTCATGAACCCAGTTGACAAACCACTCAAGCAATCAATATCAGACAATAAAAAACTAGGCCTATCCTTGAACCACACCAAACTAAAACTAAAGTCATCAGTATTGTGGTTATGGGGCAAGCTATACCAGGCAGAAAGAAAAAGAAGCTTTTACTACCCAGAGGAAAAAAATAAATTTCGATCAGAGGTGCAAATGCAGAAAAACAGCATCTTTTTAAGTAAAATGCCAACGAATGCGGTTAAAATAAGGAGAACTAAGAAGGAGCTTGAAGTGGACCCCACTGTCCAGACCAAAAATAGCTTTGTATAAGTAAAACTAAAACTTGTTATTGAATGCTATA
>JABSRF010000084.1 GCA_013215275.1 Oligoflexales bacterium
AAAAATATGGTGAATTTGCTCATGTATCCAGTGAAAATCTTGAAAATTATGCCATTATAAAGGTCACTTGATTAGGGGCTAGTCATTATCTGACCAGACTTCATAAGCTGGTTCGCGTAGTAGGATTTGATTAAGTTGAGTCTTTTCAAAATTGACTTCGATTTGGTAGAGGCTTTTCAATTGTTCGAAAAACTCCTTACCTTTTTTCTCGATCCATTCTCTTATTTCAGGCCTAACCCTAACCTTCATCTTGGTGCATCCGGTCTGGATGTGGTGCCTGTGAATTTCACGCAATAAATCGTAGGCTTCTGTTTCGGTGCTACGTACTTGCCCTTTGCCATCACAATAGGGGCATGTGGTCAGTAGTCTTCTTTCTAAGGATTCTGAAGTCCGCTTCCTAGTCATCTGCACTAGGCCTAGCTCACTGACACGTAATACGTTGGTCCTCGCTCGATCGGTCTTTAATTCTTCGAGGAGGGTATCGTAAATCAACTCACGATCAAGAGGGTCTTCCATGTCAATAAAGTCGACAATGATGATGCCACCAATGTTCCTAATACGCAGCTGCTCCACAACTTTTTTTGCAGCTTCTATATTGGTGCTTAAAATAGTGTGCCTAGCATTTGCCTTGCCCACGAATCGGCCTGTGTTGACATCGAATGAGGTCAAGGCTTCCGTTTGTTCGATGATTAAATATCCACCAGACGGCAACTCAACACGCTCCCCTAGGGCCCTGCCGATGTCAATTTCCACTCCATAAACATCGAAGATGGGAGTTTGCTCAGTATATAAGCTCAGCTTTTCATAAGCCCCTGGAATGGTTGCTTTCAAGAAAGAGCCAAGCTGTAGGTAGGTATCATGATCATCGATGATAATGCTGTTAATGTCGTGGCTGTATAGGTCTCGGGTTACCTTTTGAACAACATCCAAGTCTTTGTGTAATAAGCTAGGTGGTCTAGAGACTGAGATGGCTTTTTCTAGCACATGCCATAGCTCGATGAGATAAGAGAGGTCTTTGCGAAGGACATCTTCTTCGACCCCTACCGCAGCTGTGCGAATAATGACCCCAGCTCCTTGGGGAACCATCCCCTCAACAATCTGCTTTAAGCGCTCACGCTCTTCTTCATCCTCAATTCTCCTAGAAATTCCGATGTGAGAAAAATTTGGCATTAAAACCAAGAAGCGTCCTGGAATCGTCTGGTACATGGTCACTCTGGGGCCTTTGGTGCCGAGGGGTTCCTTTGCAACCTGGACTATGATCTCTTGGCCATCTCGCAGGACCTTTTCTATAGGCCTTTTGTCGATTTGCCTCTTATCATCTCCATCAACTGACAGAGTTAAACTTGTTTTCTCTTGCTCAGGATCCCAAACATCCCCTCCAAATAAAAACGCGGACTTATCAAGCCCAATATCGACAAATGCTGAGTTCATCCCAGGGAGTACGCGGGTGACAATGCCCTTAAAAATATTGCCTACAATGCCCTGATCATGGATCCTCTCAATAAAAATCTCAGACATGTTGCCATTTTCAAGAAGGGCGATGCGGGTCTCTGCAAGGTTAACGTTGATGATGAGTTGTTTTTCCGTCATAAAAAATATGCTCTGCTTTTAGGTCTGCTAATATTCTTTCGGTTGCACCAAGGTAAGACTTGATCAGCGAGCCTGTCCGCTGCCCACTCTCATACTCACAGCTAATTTGGTCAGTCCACCAATTTGCTAAATCTTTTTTGTCTTTTACGATGTTTACAACCTGTGCTTCAGCGAGTAACACGGCTTCACCACTATTTTTATAAAGAGGACCATATGCAAGTGCAAGAGAGTATAAGGCGGGCTCTAACACATTATGAACCTGATAATGCAATGCCCCTCCAACCAGAGCCAGGTGTCCACAGCAGTAAAGCTCGGATAAAATTCCCACAGAATCCACCACAATGACATCGTAGGGGTCCGTCGGGCAATCTTGAGGCAGGTGATTTCCTTCGTCAGGCTCCATTGATGAAAGGCGCCTGTAACTAAGGTTCAGTCGGTCGCAAGTTTGTTCAACGGCCTTTAAGGCTGCTTCCTCCGGCTTATGTAGGGCTACCATGACCTGTAGGCGTTTAGCTTGTTGAGGCTTCAAAAGCGATAAGGCTCCGAGGCCTGCTTCTACATCCTTTTCCCAAGCACTTCCTAGCACCAGGCGGGAGTCAACGGTGCCAAATTTATCGAGTAGGTCTCGGTGCTTGCTTGCTTCTGCCTTCTTTAGGAGAGAGCGTTCATAGACACTATCGTACTTGCTGTCGCCCGTGCGGAGAAGTTTTTCAGGTGGTAACTTTAAACTATTGGTGAAGTACTCACGGTCGTGCTTTGACACAAAATAAACCTTGCGAAAATAGCGAAATAAGCGACCTTTCAATCGATGCTGCACCGTGGAATTAGCTGACAGGCTCTTACTTGCGTTTAAGAGAAAAACCCCTTGATTCCATGAGCTGGCAAAGCTAAGGAAGCCTGGCCAGACTTCGTGCCGAACGACGAAGCTTGCCTTAGGGTCTAGGGTTTCAAATACCTTCTTCCATGACCAATATGAGTCGGTGGGGGATAGAAAAAAACAGCGTGTTTCACCCCTGGCTTTCGCAAACTCGTACCCTGACTGAGAAAAGAAGCAAATGATGGCTTCCCCACCCTCTTCTTCTAACTTTCTTGCTAGTGGCAATCCTTGTTCATACTCGCCTGCAGAGCTGCAAAAGAATAGGTAGTGATCTTTGTGACTTGCAGAGACTAATTGCCTAAAATTTTGTGCATGTCCTAATCCTCGATTCCAGAAAAACCCCCGAAGATTAGAAAAAAAAAATGCAAGGAAGGCCCCTAATCTGCTCATAAGATGCATGAGCAGGGACCATGTAAACATGCTCAAGCTGAGGGAAGTGTCTGAAAATGATCCTTTATGGTTTGAATTACGGATGGACCTGGTAGTCATGTTTGAGCAATCTCTTCCTGGCTATGCTATGTTTAATCGCGGCTTTTTCGGGCATGGGAACGTCTTTTACCAACAAGCCTACAATGTGTTCAGAAATTTCATCTGTTGAAATACTTGTGAAGCACAAATGGTCCCAGTACCTACATGGGGTTTTACCATGCTTCGAACAAGGCCGACAGCCCAGGGGAACCGAAAATGTTCTGCTACTTTCCATGCGTGGAGCAAAACCAAAGCCTTCGACAGTTGGGCCAAATAAAACTGAGCTTGGAGTGCCAACGGTTTCGGCGATATGGCCAAGAGCTGAATCGTTACTAACCAGGCATTTTTGGCCTTTTAAAGCTAAAGCAGTTTCCCAAAGGCTAAGTTTTCCGGCTAAGTTCAAAACTGGTTCGTTCCATCCCAATTGATCAAGGAGCTCCAGAATCACTTGCCGATCCTTACTGTCTCCGACAAATAAGAGGCCTAAGGGTTGGTGCCCTTCTCCTAAACGACTGTAGTATTTTGTCCTAACCTCAGAAATGATGTCTTTAAAAACACTGATTGGGGCGCGTTTCGTTTCGAATGATGCGCCAGGAGATACTGCGAGCCAGCTTCCAAACTTGAGCTCCTTTTGCCATGGCCTAACCTTGAGGTCGTGGTCCGTTGGTAATAAGGGGTAGGGGTCAAATGATTGGATATCGTTACGCATCTCCGGAGGGAGCTGCTCCTTAATTGCTTGAAGAACGGTAGCAGCCATGGTCTGGTATTGTAAGGTCTCGGGTTTGATAGCTCGTTCAGGAAGGGTGCGTTTACGGCCATAGATCCTTCCTTCAAAAATTAAACGATTACGCCAAATTTGCTGCTTATCACAGGTGTAGACGGGTCTCTTGTAAAGGCGTTTGAAATTCAGTCCAAGCCATCTAGACCTTAAGTTTGTTTGGAGGTCGATAAAAAAGTGGAGCTCACTGAGCTGTTTCAATACTTGAGCTAAGTTGCTTGTTTTGTTCAGCTCGATGCACCGGATGCTAGGGAAAGCGCTTTTGATGAGGCTAATAGATGGGCTCTTTCCAATCCAGGTGACTTCAATGGGCATTTTTAGCTGGTTAAGAAGGTGTAAGCAAGATGTTGCTAACACCACATCTCCGATGCTGCTAGTGCGCATGATTCCAACTTTTAGTGGGGGTCCATGAGGTGAAGGTAAAAACATGGTATACTCCCTAATCTACTTAAAATATTGAACTTTACTCATCCATGAGCACCCTAGGCTCTCTTCTCTTCAAGTAAGTATGGCATAAAATGTATCCCTTTGGAGGGCGCCGATATTTGTGTTTATGCTAAATACGATTTTGCTATCTTTATAGTAAAATAAGCACTTAAGCAATATTTAGATAGACATTTGCCAACAATTTCTAAAACAGATTGCAAAGTGTGAGGTGCCTCAAAACTTATTGTATAATCTTATTAGTAATCCTTTAAAAGCTTTGTTTGAATAAGCTGAAAAATGGGGGAGCAGGTAGCGTGGGGACTCTAAACAAGATGAGGGGTCTTTAGCATGGATAAAAATAGCAGTAGTAAACATAAAAAGAGCCTCAGTGTCATCTATTTTGTCGATGCTAAAAAAACTCGATCTTTCAGCCTTTCTTTGACAAAAGTAAACCTGATTCTAGCATTATTCTTTGCTCTTGTATTTTGGTCTGGTCTCAGTATCTATTTTGTGTCTCACTCAGTCGAAGAAAAAAATATCTTAAAAGACAGGCTCCATGCTTCACTAGCAACCATCTTTGAGTATCAAAGTAGGTACGACGGCGTATACGAGCTGGCCTATCCCCGGGTTATAAAGAAAGCTGTTTCTACGATTGTTGAGGCTGTTGAGGAAGAATCTGGTAAGCCAGACGATCAAAAGCAAGTTGCAAAAAAAGAAAATGAAAAATCTAAAGCAAAAGTAAACGACTCAAAGGTAGCTGAAGAAAAGGAAGAAGAAAAATTTGATCCTAGCAATATCGTTCTATCCATCGAAAAAGTGGAGGCAAAAGCCGATTCAGATTGGCCAGTGATCGTAGAGGATATCTCTTATCAAAAAGAACAGGATGACTTCGAGCTTAACTTTGCGATTCGTAACACCCAAAGCCCTGAGCGTGCGGAAGGTTATATCTGGTCAGTGGTGACGCTTTTGAACAAAAAAGGCGAAAAATCCTACATTGGGTCTCCTAGTGGGGTAAAAGTTGATGACAAAGGCAAAATAATCAATCCACCAAAAGGTGCAAACTGGTATAGCATTCGTTACTACAAGGCGAAAAGTTTCTATTTTCAGATACCCGAACAAAGACAGTTTGATATAAAAGAAATTAAGATCAGTATGATGAACCTGGAAGGGCAAAAAAGTGTGTACCATCTTCCGGTTAGGCGTACCTTGGTAAAAGAGGCTCAAAACAGTTCGAGTCGCAGAAACCCTATGAAAATAACTAGGTAATCCTTCCAACTTTCCCTGAAGACCACCCTGGTATGAAAAAATATCCTCTATGTGTCATTCTGCCTAGGACCCTAGAACACCTCGTGGCCTTCTTAGCGCTGAGCTTGCTCGTATCGTGTGTTCATAATAAAATTACAAAAGAAGAGTCGTTTTTGCCTACTCAGGAACTTAAGGCAGAAACTATCTTAGCAAGTCCAATGCAGTGGAGCTTGCCGGAGTCTTTACCTGAGCATCTTCTGATTCCCAGTGATATTCTTGCTCTCTACAAAGTTGTCAGTTCACATGTAGAGCTTAGGCAAGGACCCGGTACTGCCTATCCTATTAATGATCAGCTTCTAAGTTATGATAGCCTCGTGTTGGTCATTGAAAACAGTGGGGTTTGGCGAAAAATTGCGGTGCTTGACTCAAATTTAAGTGGTTGGGTACATAATCGACAGATAAAAAAAACTCTCGTAAAGAATTTGACCGTAATCAAGGTGCCAACTCGCTTTTTTCCAGTAGTAAGGACAGTCAAAAAAGTAAAGAGAATAAAAGATTATAGTGACAAGAAAAGGATCAAAGTTCAAATCCCTACGGATACACCGCTTCTGCGATTGAATTCCGGTAAAAAAGGAGTTTTAGTTTGGTTGTCTCATACAAATTCGGTAGCGTGGTTGTCAAAGAATTCGTCTTTCTAGCTGCTTTATTTCTCGTCTATTCTTGTGCTAGCACTTTGTCAGGATCCATTTATGACGAGCAAGGGAATATTGTCAGAACAGATAATGGTATGATTAATATAGTCCCACTTGATAAGAGCAAGCAACCAGTTAGTATGTCAGTTGCTATTGAACAAGACGGTACCTATGAAGTTACGGAAGACTTACCAGCTGGATATTATTTTTTAGAAGCATTGGTCCCAGGGTATGAGATTACATCCTTGCGATTTCATGCAGAATCCGTTGAGAAGATGGACTTAACTTTAGTCAAGACAAACCTAAAAGATACGAGCAGTGAACCTATCCATACCTTGAATAAGGAACCACAAAGAAAAGAGCCGGGTAAAGTTCGTTTGGACCCACCTGGATTTTAAAACCGCAAATGGAGTCATTATGCGCCAATTGTGCAAAATACTAGTTATGTTGGTGGTCCTGTTAACGGTGTGCCAATGTGATGAAGAGGTGTCATCGAAGCTTAAGGTTGTGGTGCTTAATAATCAGAATGTTCCGATCCATAATGCCACAATCATGATTGATAATATTAAAATTGGTATGACTGATAAAGACGGTATCTACTACCATGAATTAAAAGGAGCTAAGGGCAAGTCCTTAAAACTAGAGGTGAGCAAAGATAGTTCGACTCATTACTATGCGCCCTATTTTGAAAAGATTGTGTTGTCCCCGGATAAGCATAGTCCGATTAAAGTCAAAGCTATTTTGTATTCAGTGCCAAAGCCAAAGAAAGATAAAGGCTTAGGCAAACTGTCACCTGAGGAAGAAGACGATCTTCCGGTTCTCGTTGACTCTCACAAGCTAGTAGAAGAGCAAGTCCTTGCGCAAACCGAAGATTTACCCGAGCAAAAAAAAGGACTTAAGAAGCCTCAGCCAATCCCTGATGTTAAGGTAGAGCCATCACCCATCAAAGTGCTGACAAAAGATGCGGCACCTTCCTCAGGCTTAAACATAGATCAAAGCAAGCCATTTCAAAGCGACCTTGAGCGCTTAAGCCTAGGTACAAAAAAAGTGCCATATACCATTCATGTCACCAGTCAAAAAAAAAACATTGCTGATGCTGAGGTCTACATAGGGGACCCTTCGCGAGGGTTTCTTAAGTCAGTTTGTAAGACAAACCTGAAGGGTAAATGTACCCTCAAGTTACACACCGGTGGTAGTAAAGCTCTATCATTCGTGGTTAAAAAACAGGGTTTTGTGACTAAAACCTTATCCACACGCTTTAAAAAAAAAGGCTTTCTTAGGGTTCCTTTGACCAGGGGCCAATGCCTCGATGTCTTTACACTTAAAAGCAATTATCATTACCTACGCGGTATAGCTGGAATCAACGTCTACATCAATGGCAGAAAAGTTGGAAGCACCGATAAGTTTGGCCACCTTTCCTATGTTTACCAAGGGCCAAGGGACGATTTGCTAAAGGTTGCTTTCAAGACCAAGCGCTATTTACCCGAAGTTTTTGAAACCGACTTTATTGCTTCGCCGCAAATGACCTTAACCCGTTTCTTAACTGATAAAACACCTCCCAAACCAAGGTTTACCTTGCTACCAGTGCGCATAGCAGGTGGGGAAAGTATCGAAAATCTCCCTGATATTAAAAAGATTAACCGTTTCCTCCATGGCGCTAGTAAGCATACCATGACCAAGAATAGCGCTTCGGAGTTTCCCTATGAAAGCCTCATCAAGCACCTTTCGGGGGAAGGAAAAACAGTTAATGACGTGATTAATGCAGGTTGGACAGGGTTAAATATCAAGGCTCATGTGGATGCTCTTATTCTCCCAACCCTATTGAGAAAGAACGGCCGTACTCATGTGGATGCTAGCCTATACAACAACAAAGGAGAGGTGATCGCTGCTGCGACTCATGAGTTAGCTAGTTTGGATCAACGCAAGTCATATACCAAGCTTATGAAAGGACTCGCGGACAAGATAAATCATCTTTTTCCTTTCGAAGGGGCTGTATTAGGAGCAAACGAGAGTGAGCTAAGCATCAATCTTAATACTCAAAATACTCCTTTCTTGAAAAAAAATGACCTTATTGAGGTTTATGGTCGGCAAATCAATGCTCTGGGAAGTGCTCAAGAGCACAAAAAGATCGCGATAGCAAAGCTGTCCTCCCTTTCAAAAAGTGGCACAACAGCAGAACTGGTTTGGAAATCTCCCCGCTCCGTTTTGGGAAGGGGAGATATGATCATCCTTCGCAAAGGAGTCTCTGAAGACATTATCAAAAAGAAGAATTACCCCATTATGGTCAGCGAAAACCTTCCTAAGGTGATAGGTAAGCAGAAGGGAATTCCTCAAGTGAATGTTTACCTCAACAGTCAATGGATAGGGTCTAGCAATGAGCAAGGCTTAGTCTCAATTCGAAATACAAAAGAGCTTCACGAGGGTGGGGTCCTCACCTTTGTAAAGCATGGTTATGAGACGAAAAATGTCAATCATAGTGGGCGAGATAAAAAACGCTTAAGCATTAAGTTGAACCGACTGCTCGCATTTGTTCAGGTTGATAGCCAGCCTTCAGGAGCAAAAGTATATTTAGACGGCTCCTATGTCGGCCTAACCCCTTTGAATCAGCCTTTTCAAACAAGCAGTGGTTTTGTCAAGCTGAGCCTGAAGGCCCCACCGGGATATAAGAGCCTGACCCAGGTTTTGGAGCTGGAGGAGGGTGTCTTAGACCTGTCTGGAGGGGCAAGTATCGTATTAGAACGGGATGTTCTAAAGGCGATCAACGATTTGGTTAAGCTGGGGAGTTTTGATAAGGCCATTAGTATGCTCGAGCAAGTTGATCAAAAGCACTCGGACTACCTTCATGCCCAACACTTGATGGGTGAGGTCTTATTAAGTAAGTTGAGGGACCCTGCCGCAGCTGCGTCTGCTTTTGAGAGGGTGCTTGAAAGCCCTAGAGTTAAATCGTTCCATGATAAAAAGTTCATAGGAACATACGTTAATTATGCCGAAGCGCTCATTGCGCTTGCACAAAGTGAAGCGGATGCAAACTGGCCCAAAGCTAAGAAGCTATATGAAAAAACCTTGGGTCTGGAGCAATCGGTAAGCTCTCATCTTAAGTTTGCACCAGATGCACAAAGGCTTTTGGCGAGTAAAAAAATGGCTTATTTCGGAGCTTTTGCCATGTCGCAGCTAGCTGCTAAATCTGATGACCTCGCTCTAAAAAGAAAATCAATGGAGAAATGGAATACGTTCGTCGATACATACGAGCCAAAAAACGATCCTAAGCAAGAGATCACAGATCTGCTTGGAAATGCGAAAGTGTATCTAAAGCAGGCTAAATCAACGATGTATCAAAATGATGTTAACTTTTAAATGTCATCGGATAGCACTAAGTTTAAGCTTGCTCTTCCTAGCAAGCTGCCAACAGTTACGTTCTTCCTATACCTCAATAAAAAATGTGGTCTGGACCCAAAGGGAAGAGGGGATTTATTTTCCAGACTTTATTTCCGATCTTTTTCCGTACGCTTCCCACTTTCAAAATCACTTTAAGAACCCCGATAAAGCTAGGTCTGGAATCAAGCTAATTCAGCTAAAGCAATTGACGAAGGGTCTTAAGCCTTCCCATGAAGCAAGCTTAAGTTGGTCTAAAAATGGCTTTTTGCTTGGGTACGAGGTTGTCAAAAATCAACAAAGAAAAATCTTGTTAAGGGATTTGTCTCGTTCGTATAGTAAAACCCTAGCAATCGTGCCCACCTCAGAGGATACCTTTTATTCGTCTGGGCGATCTAAACCTCGCTACCGTTCCTACAATGCTTTTCTTCGCTGGTCTTACGACTCCAAACACTATTCTTTTATGTCTAACGGGGGACAGGGAAATTTTAATATATATGTTGGGTCTATTGATTCGAAAGAGAAATCTATCGCACCGAACCCAGCAAAGGATGGGTTCGCAACGTGGAGCCCAAGGCATCATGAGGTTGTGTTTACCAGTGCTAGAACAGGGAAGGGAGATCTGTACTTGTTTCGCGAAGGGGTGCGAGAAGATAGGCTAACGTTCACACCAAGCCCTGATCTTTACCCAGAGTGGACGAAGGATGGTGACGGGATCATATTTGTATCAGGGGATCTTCAAAAGCATAAAATCATGGTGCTTTTACGCGATCAGAGAAGTCGTATGTGGCGTAAGCCCTATCTTTTTGTTTCCTCCCATGCCGAGCAGATGCGCCCTGTGATTTCTCCGAACGGAAGGTTTGTGGCTTTCTATTCATTAGGAGCAAACAGGGAGTGGAACCTTCATGTTTTACCATTTAAGAAAAATAAAACCTATCTGGATAGGGATCTGAAAAAATCTATGATCGCAAGAAATGTTTTTCTTGATCTCAATTCTGGAGTTGCCTGGACTCCAGATAGTAAGAAGATATTTTATGTTGAAAACAATTTCACAAAAGCTAACCGGATTTTTGCTTATCATTTAGTTAAGGGAAAGAGGTATCTTTTAAACACTAAAACTGCAATGAACCACGATCTTATTATGTCAAGGTTGGGTGTTCTGAGCTTTTGCGCTCAAAGTGGATCTTGGGATCGAGTTTTCATGGCTCTTACCAATCAAGGCTTAAAGATTCAGGGGAATTCAAAGTCCAATAATTTCAGTATCAAATACATTTATTAACTATGCATGGGTAAAATGACATGAAAAAATTAATTTTGACACTGCTAATAGGCTTGAGCTTCAGGGTATATGGGGAAAATTCACTGAATTATGGAGAAACCTCAAGACCTGAGCATATTGACCCTTATACCACCCAGGATGCTAGTGCTCATCGAATCGTAGACCTTATTTTTGATAGCCTCGTGGAGCTTGAACAGGACTACTCGTACAAGCGATCGTTGGCTGAGTCCTATGCCATCTCTAAAGATGGAAAACAGGTTCTGATGGAATTAAGGAAACAGGTGACATGGCACCCTTTTAAAGGGTCGGTCCATCCATTTACGGCTAAAGATGTCCTATCAACCGTGAAGCTACTCCTCTCGAAAAATAGTGAGATTCCTAATCAGTCACGTTTCGAGATTATCGAGTCCGTTAGAGCGCTTGATAATCATAAAGTTCTATTCTCCCTAAAAAGAGCCTCAACAGATCCTCTTAAGTATTTAGGTTTTAAAATCCTTCCAGATTTTAGATTTAAAGGTCGTAAGCCTTTTAATCGGGAACACGATTTTGGGAAGGACCCTACTGGAACAGGCCCTTACCTGGTGAGGCAGTTTAGCAGTAGTGGTGAAATAAAGTTGGTGGCAAATACAAGGTATTTTAAGGGTGTGCCAAATATACCTGTGATTACCATGAAGCCCTTTTCGGACCAAAATATTATGACTCAAGCCTTGCTGTTCCAGAGCTTAGATTTGCTCACTTACGTGAGTCCAAAACGCCTTGATGAGGTTCTAGCAGACCAAAGCTTTGAGGTTTCTCCCTACGATTCACTTTCATACTCATTTATAGGGTTTAATACCAAACATGATCTACTATCGAGAAAGCTATTTAGGCAAGCCTTGAGTCATAGCATCCACCGCAGGGAGATGCTCAAAGCTTTCTTTGACAATCGAGGGGACTTGATCTCAGGACCTTTTCCCCCCACCTCATGGGCCTACAATCTCGACGTAAAGCCCTATGAGTATGACATAGAGCGCGCAAAAGAGACATTTAGGTCAATAGGCCTTAATTATAGCCAATCGGGTCAACTCTTGAATTGGAAAAAACAGCCGGTAGAGCTTAGTTTCTTGATACCAATTGCCGGGGAAAAGGAAATGAATAAGCGCATTGGCGTCGCTATCCAGGCCTACCTCAAAAAGGTTGGGATCAAGCTAAATCTAGAGTTCGTAGATTGGTATACTTGGAAACAGCGTGTGCTTGCTGAAAAAGACTACGAGATGACCATTGCCATGTGGAATTTTGATGATGCAGCAAATATTGAAAGCCTATTTCATAGCTCAGAAATTAAGCCTTGGGGGAATAACTTTGTACAGTACTCCAACCCTGAGGTTGATACGCTTTTAGCAGAAGGCTCTTTTACGAATGACTTCGATAAGAAGATTGTAATCTACCACAAGCTACATAGTATTCTTGCGGTAGAAAGCCCTTACCTTTACCTCTGGACCCTTAAGCATCATGCTGCATTCAATCAGAATTTGTCTGGAATCAAAGTGGATCCTTTTTCCTTTTTTAAGTATGTCAAACAATGGAACCTAAGAAAATCAGATAAGGTGATGTGATGGCAGAAACCGAATTAGAGGAAGAGAAAAAAGCGGCCCAGGTTGTCGAGTACCTTCAAGGGCCACGGAAAAAGCGCAAAAACTATGTGGTTATGGCAATGAGCCCTAACTTTGATCCTGATCTGTCCTCAAATGTCTCTGCCTACGTTAGAAAAAATTTTCCCAACTTAGCGGTTGCTACCCCTAAAAGTGGCGAAGAACTCAATAGGCTCTTCTCACGGCAGATTCTTTTAGTTCTTGTGGATGATACCTTTACGGACCTTAATGAGCTACTACATAGCATCAAATATTTGAAGGAGAAGAAACGGGAACAATCCGTCCCGATCCTATTTTTTACTGAAAATGTCACGGCCTTGGTTAAAGCGTATCATGAGATTTTGCTTCCTTATCAAGAGCTTGATAACTATATTAGTTATCGATCGATGCCGCTTTCTCAAATATACTCGCGGATTCAGTCGACCCTAAATCAAAAAGGAGCGCGCAGAAGCAGGCGTTATGAGTTTGATTTAGGGGTTAAGTATTACCATTTGCGCCGAGACGGATACTATGATGGCAAAATTATAGAAATGAGCGCCCATGGTGGAATCATTCACTCTGTGAAAGATGAAATATTTAATGACGGAGATCAGATTAAGATACACATTCCGATATTTGGTTTTATGCCCTTAGAGTATGGTGAGTTTATGCGAATCTCAGCTCGCGTGCGTCGGGTGCTGATGGGAGGTAGTAAAGCAAATGTCAGTTGGGAATACTTAAGCCAAGAACAGTACGTGTCCCTAACTGCATTTATTCTGCAGTATGTTAATAACCATATATTAAGGCAGCAAAACCGCAGGCGTTAAGAGTTGCATCGTATAGTCAATGACACGCCCTAATAAGTTTCATATCCCGCAATTAATAGCTATCAGAACAGTTTCGATTAAATAGTCGCTGTAGCGAAATATAAAATACCTTTATTTAAAGGCTTTTGACTTCATATAGCTCTTTACTTACTT
>JABSRF010000085.1 GCA_013215275.1 Oligoflexales bacterium
CATCCGTTTCTACCAAAATATAGCGTTCTGATCACACATGAATAGTGGGTAGAATATTTATTTGGAGTTACCTTACAATTACCTCCGAATGTCAACTGGCTTGGGTCGAACGACATACTTGGTTCCTAATGCTTAGCTCCCCAAGCAGACCATCGGACGACAGATGGAGAGACTTAAGTCTTAGTGTAATTAAGCGCATTTAGGCGTTCAAGAAGAGGGGGATGAGAGTGATAAAAGGTTGAGTACCAAGGGTGAACAAGAGGCATAGAGTGATTTGACTCACTTAATTTAAGCAAAGCTGTGGGCAAGTGGTCAGGGCTCTCCGTGTGCTCTAAGCCAAATGCATCTGCTGCGAATTCATTTTTTCGTGAAATCCATGAACTTAATGGAGAAATTAAGAAACCAACCAGGCTAAACCACTGGGAGAATACAAACAGTGCGCCATAATTGCTTACGCCACTCAAATGAAATGCCTGATAGAAGCCTTCTAGCGGCAAGCACAGCCCCAATAAGTAAAAAAGCAAGCCCATCATCACGATTCCACGTATGAGCATCCAGCGAACGTGGTTTAGTTTAAAATGCCCCAGCTCGTGAGCTAATACCGCCACAATCTCTTTGGTATTCATGGATTGAACCAAAGTATCGAACAAGACAATCCGCTTTTCATCGAAAACACCAGTAAAATATGCATTTCCATGTGTACTTCGGGTGGACGCATCCATGGTAAACAGTCCTGATGCCTTAAAGTTCACCTTTTCTGCTAAGCTATAGATTTCTTTTTTGAGCTCACCCTCTTCAACCGGAGTGAATTTATTAAAAAGCGGAGCCAACAGACTAGGGTACAGCCATAGAGTCAGCAGCTGAAATAAGCTAAACACGAGCCAAGCCCACAGCCACCAATAGGTTCCAGTGGCTTCCATCACCCATAAAATGCCGCTTAATAAAACCCCTCCCAGGACTACCGCCAACACTAGCCCTTTTAGACGGTCAACAAAGAAGCCACCAGGCTTTTGCCGATTGAAGCCGTGTCTTTCTTCCAAGCAGAACGTGAAATAGTAATCAAAAGGCATAGAAAAGAGGCTTGATAGCAGACCCATACTACCTAAAAACAACAGGCCAGACACAATAGAGCCGAACCCCATCGCTTCCGACGCACTAATGGCTTTAGCCTCTAGCCAGCCAAAACCGCCAAAAATTAGAAAAACCAGGAAAGCCACAAGGCTTGCTAAACCTGAAATTGAGCCAAAGCGAAATTTATCTTGAGTATAGACGAGGGTCTTTTTAAATTTTTCTTCGTCTAATTTCAATGCTTTGCGTACTTTTTCCTGATTGTTAGGATTTTCATAGTACGATTTATTCATCAGAGCAAGGCAACGCTCACAAGCATACTTTCCAATTAATAAAACGACAAAAAGAGTCAACAAACTCATATAAAACCTTTCTAATATCCAATAACTATCCTCGGCAGTCACATGCCAAGATAGCCTCCCACTGTACCACTTCCCTCATAAAGTTTCCATGAGAACAGCACCTTTACGTCCGCCTTTTCCCTAGCAAACGGGGATTTCCGAGCCTGGATGATCTTGTTTTTTTTAGGCATGCAGGTAATATGATTGCTAAGAAAATATTATGGATAACAGGTCATGAATTATTTTACAGGAATCCGCCGAGGAATCTACTTCTACTCAAATAATTTTTGTCATTCTTCCTATTTTTGGATCAAATTGCTGCGGTCTACGCAAAATATAACTTTTATGGCTACTAAAATGGGTAAATTACCCAATTTGAATTCACAACTATCTTGTCTACTATCAATATTAATCTGTAATAGTAAATACCAATGGTATAATACCTAATGGGAGATGCTCATGCCGGATACAATACCATCTAGTCAAACCATTCCTGCTGAAAAACATTATGATGGTGCGGCAGCAAAAACCATAGACAGCAGTGAGCATGGTACTATTAAAGTTCTATTGGTTAACGATCATATCCTTCTAAGAGAAGGCCTTGTTTCACTCCTCGAAAAATTTAAAGACATCAAAGTGGTTGCTCAATGCGGGGATGCCAACCACGGGTTCCAATATGCTGATGAGCATAGTCCTGACATTGTTATAACAGACTTTTCAATGGATAGCGCCAGCCCATGTGAATTGGCCAGAAGAATCAAACATCAAAGGCCTAAGTCTCAGATCATCTTCATGATCTCTCAAGTCACAGATGGAAACTTAGAACGTGGGCTTATGTCTGGAGCTTCAGGCTTTCTTTCAAAAGATGAGAACTTAGAAGGGATTATCCATGCTATTCGCTACGTTCATATGGGAAAGCGATATTTCTCGGAAGAGATCAAAAAACGTTTAGTTTCAAGGCACTCTTACGACCCGAACCAAAGCATCTACACTCCCCGTCGAGCCCTCCTAAGCCCTAGGGAAATCGAAGTTTTATGCTGTGTCGCAAAAGGAATGAAAGCAAAAAATATAGGAAAAAGTCTACATATCACCGCAAAGACCGTCGAAAGGCATAAGTCGAATATTATGGCAAAGCTCGGACTTCACTCTCAGGTCGACCTTGCAATTTATGCGATCAAAGAAGGCTATGTAAACCCTTAATAGGTCTTAAATACATCCCTAAGCACCTCAACGATTAGATCAATTTCATCGCTGCTAATTTCAAAGTGAGGCGTGAATCGTAGGGCATTTTTACCACCATGGATGACTCCTAAGCCTTTTTTTCTGAGCTTCAGTTCCAGCCCATCCTTTCCTACAACCTTTGCTTTTTCGGCATTGATTTCCATGCAAAAGAGAAGTCCAGTCCCTTGAATTGAGCCCACTAGCTCTGGAAATTCTTTTTTCAAGACAGCAAATTTTTCGAGAAACTCGGCTCCCTTTACACAAATATTTTCCCTCAATGCTCCAGTCACCTGACCCAAGACAGCTTTAGCTACGGCAAGGGCTCTAGGATTACTAGTCATTGTATTTCCGTAGATGCCTGTGACGTAAAGCTCCGATGCATGCTTCCCAAGAGCCAGTACTGATAATGGGTATTGGCCTGCATTTAAAGCCTTAGAGTAGGCTTCCATGTCAGGAGCTTCTAGGTCACGGAAACCAGGATAATCCATAATGCTAAGACAACCCTGAGCTCTTAAACCTGCCTGAATCGAATCCACCACTAATAGGCTGCCCATTTGGTGGCAAAGCTTTCTAGCAAGTTCATAGAACTCAGGAGTTATCCCCATTCCAGGGTTTCCTTCTCCCATAACTGGTTCCATGAACATGGCCTCGTAGAAAACACCATTTGCTTCGGCTTTAGAAAAAACATCCTCGAGAGCTTGTAAATTGTTAGGCTCCACAGTCTCGAGGTTGTCTCTTCCTTGAAATGATTCTAGGTGCTTACGATAGACGCTCAGACAGGAGTCGGAAAATTGCGCAGGCCGATCAGTGCGCCCATGAAAACTGCCCTTCAGTGAAAGAAATTTGACTTTCTTACCGTGATGCCGCTCTCCTTCCTTACAAAGCCTCCGAACATTCAAATCTGAAATTCGGGTTGCAATCGTTATGGATTCAGAGCCAGAGTTAAGGCACATAAATTTATGGTATGGGTGCCTTTTATCACCGGAACGGGAGTGTCCAATTTCATTTTTGAGCACTTCAACAAAATCTTTCTGGGCATAATTTGCCGTCATGATATTTGCCATGACATGATTTCCGTTCATAGCTTCGAGGACCTTTTTAGGCCCATGCCCAAAGCCTAGCATCCCATACCCTCCTGAATCGTGGATAACGACACCGCTGGCACTTACCACCCAAGGGCCTCTTGCTCCCAAAGAGATATAGGGATTAACTGCATACGGATCATAAAAATTTACATAATCTTTTTGTATTTGTTCGATCTGATCTGTTTCAGGCTCCTGTAATAACCCAGAGTAATTAGTTCTTAGTTTTAAATGGGCTTGGTATGCCTCGTCTACAGCCTCTCCGAGCTTATCATCCAACTTAGCAAAATGGCTTATCTGTTCTTCCGTAAGCCCCTGGGTGCATCGGTCTTTACAATAACCAGACATTTCTCTCAGTTTCTCAAGCAATTGCATCAGTTACCTCCACGGGGTTGAAAACAACATGTTAGGTACATGTATATGGCCACTGCCTTCCCAAAACTACACACTTGTATGACCCTCCGTCAAGGCATTAGCGAGTTTGATAAAATGGTAAGAGAGGATCACAGAAAAAGGTTTATATTATGCGACTACTGAAACGATTTGCAATTGGATTCATCCTCGCAGTCTCAATTTGCTGCTTTTTAGTTCTTCGATTATACCTTAACTTGCCTTCCCATACCCAGATCAAGGAGTCAATGAAACTTGAGAACCTAGAAGTCTCAAGTCAGGTCTTCGATCGAACAGGCCAGTGGATCGGTAAGTTTTCGATCAAGAATAGATACCTCGTATCTTTTGATGACCTACCGAATCATTTGGTGTTTTCATTCACAAGCGCAGAAGACAAGGAATTCTTTACCCATTTTGGGATTAACCTGTTTGCTATCGCTAGGGCTTTTTATGTCAATTTAAAAAGAGGGAAAGTAGTACAGGGTGCAAGCACTATCACGCAGCAATTAGCAAAGAGCTTCTTTCTTACAAATGAAAGAACAATCAACCGCAAGATCAAGGAAGCGCTTCTAGCATTTAAAATTGAGAGTATTTTTACTAAGAAAACCATCTTAGAGATCTACCTCAATAAGATATTTTTGGGCAACCACGCTTATGGGGTGGGTGCAGCCGCAAAGGCTTACTTTAATAAAAATATACAAGATTTAAACACTGGTGAGTCCGCTCTGCTCGCAGCTCTCCCAAAAGCACCCTCATTTTTTGCTCCCCACAAACACTACGATAGAGCGATAAAGCGGCAAAGAAAAATTCTAAGCAGGATGCATAACAATGGTCATATTAGCCAAGAAGATTTGACCTATTGGTTAACAAACTCACCAACGATTGCTGTTCCAAACGCTCAATCCAAAAAATTTGGATACTTCTTAGACATGGTAAAATCTGAGGTTTTCAAAAAATTCTCATTTGACAAAAACAAGGTAAATGGCCTCAATATATACACGAGTATTGACGCTCGATTTCAGAATGAGGTTGGTAAGCGGCTCAAAAACTTAAACCTCAATCTAAGGCGTTATTCCAAACTTTCCAACCCAGGTATTGAGTTAGCCTTCGTAAGCCTAGATCACACAAGCGGGGAAATCGTGGCAATCTCGGGGGGAGGAAAGTATGCACAAACTCAATATAATCGTGCTTTATTCACAAGAAGACCAATAGGCGAACTCATCGTCCCTCTAGCTCTCTTATACCCACTCGAGCTAGGCTACCAATTAAACACGCCAATTTCACCTGGGGGGCAGACCGCACTTTCAATCCTTTTATCAACGAAAGCCTCAAACCTTAAGGTTTTAAACCAGCTAGTGGGCCTCGGATCATTAAAAGAGTTCTTATTCAAACTAGGGCTCCCTGTGATCGAAAATAGGTCTTTGCAATCACTAGAAAGACTGAGAGTAAGCCCTATGCAGCTTGCTAGTGCCTACGCTAGTGTATTCAATGGAGGAAAAAAAATAAGTCCGTTTGCGATTAAAGGAATTGAATCCCTTCTCGAGTATCCCATTTATAAGAAAAGAAGTAGCCAGAACCCGCTATTAATCAAAAAGGAATCAGCTTTCATAATGAGTTATGCTCTTGAGATTTTGGCCACTATCGAAAATTCAGATCTTCAAAAAAACAGAAAGGGATACTATACAATCTCCTCTAATTTGAGAAATGCCTGGATTGTCGCTTCGAAAGGGTCCTTGACCCACATCCTGTGGCTAGGCGGTGAGTATGGCAAATCAAAAATTGCCGCAAATAGGAGAAAAGCCAAGAATCTATTGCACAACGTAATTGATGTTATTTTTGATGCCCAGGGAAGTCATTATCAGGTTATGAGAAGCAGAAATAAAGACTTAAGAATATCATTTGGACGCTACAGCTATGGTGGTCGTTCCCTAACCATTCCACTCATGCATTTCTAAAATTTTAATTCCCATTTTAGGGCAAATTCAGGACGTAGGATACGGTCATCATATCTTGAAAATGCAGGACTTAGCTCTAAATCCCAACTTGGAGAAACAGGTCTGACAGGCTCATAAGCCTGTTCTTCAATAATTTTATCCTTAGGGAGGCCATCGGTGGAGCTACGACGCCTTCTTTTCCGTCGTTTTTTTCGTCCCCCCCCAGCACCTGGCTCTTCACTAGGACCACTCACAAAGGCTTCAATGATACTGCCTGCATAGGCAACGACGAAAACAATCAGCCCAATATTTGCACTTTGGATCATAGCCTCAGCTTCTTCATCAAATATCTGCACATTTTGATCTGTTTCATTTTGATGAGCAATTCTATCAGTATCATTAGTAAGAGCATCGAACTGAGCATTGCGTTCATCAATATAGGTATTTGTCTCTTCTATCTTTGTATTTGCAGCAGTCCAATTCACAAACATAAATCCCAAACCACCGACCTGCGCTAGTCCAAACAAGCTTCCTAGCACTGCGCTTCCATTTGCAAATTGACCAATACCTAGAGGTAATAGGTAAAGAATTGGGCTAACTGAAGATGCACTCGCTGAAGCTCCTCCTCCAGGCTTTCTCCTTCTTTTTTTTCTTCGCTTTTTCTTCTTAGCGATCAATTGAGCGTCATGATCAAAACTCAAGGTGCTAGACCATTCATCTGCACTTGCTTGGTCAAGCTTCAGACTTAAGTGATTCATGTATATATTCTTTGGAATTTTGTTAAATTCCTTAGACTCTTTCCCAACCCCAAAAGAATATTCTGCCAACATCAGAATCATAAATCCCACAAACAAATTTGGTGGAAAGGTTAATTTCATATCCTATGCCCTATCATCAAATGGAGTTCTATACGCGAATCAAAGTTGCAAGAAAGACTAAATTTTGATTTTTTATATATTTTAACATTATAAATAAGAGTTTGGTATGGTGGGTGGCTGCTACTCTATAAGGAGAAATTTTGTCCCTTTTTAAAGCAAGTTTATGGTTTGCCATAGGCACATTCTTCAGTCGAATATTTGGCCTACTTAGAGAATCCGTAACCGCAGGTGTTTTTGGAGCTGGGGTTGCTCTAGACGCATTTTTTGTCGCCAACAGGATTCCCAATATGCTTCGTGAAATGTTGGCGGAAGGTGCTTTAGGCTCCTCATTCACAAAGGTATTCAGTGAAGTCTGGGAAAAAGACTCCGAAAAGGCAAAAACTCTATTAAAAGATGCATTGATCCTCTTCCTAACAGTATCCCTTGTTATCAGCTTGATCGGTATTATTCTAGGACCTTACCTAGTGCAAAGCATGACGATGATTGGTGATGACACCCTCGACGAAGCAAGTTTTTTTAAGCAAACAGTCGGGCTCACTAGGCTTCTGTTTCCTTTTATTGGCATGATGATCATGGGTGCCATAGCCGGGGGAGTCCTACACCAACAAGGACGTTTTTTTATTAGCTCCCTGTCACCCATAGCCCTCAACGTAGGTTATTTACTTGGCGCTTTGGGGTTTGCATCCTACCTAGAAAGCAAAAACTATCCCTGGATCGATCAGTATGTTGCAAGCCCTGGGATCACTGGCCTTGCACTGGGAGTGCTACTGGGAGGGCTTATGCAATGCATCATTCAATTCATAGGCATACGTAAAAAACAACTGGAGCTAGAGCAGTACTTCAAATCTTTGAAGTCAATTTCTTTTTCATGGTCACCAGAACTTAAAAAAATCCTTACGCTGATGGGACCCATGGTGATTGCCTCTAGTGCTGGTCAGATCAATGTTTTTATTAATACTAATTTTGCAACCAGCTTAGAAACAGGAGCTGTAACCTGGCTTACCTTTAGCTTCAGGCTACTGCAGCTTCCGATCGGAATCTTCGCAGTTGCCGTAGGCTCGGTAGCCTTACCGGCCTTTACTCGGCTTATTAGCGCTCACGACGGCAAATGCAGCAAAGAGGCTTCGAGGGAGCTGTTCAAAATGGGAGAGTTTATGCTTTGGTTGATGCTACCCTGCTGTGCGTTCCTCTTGGGTAGTGCTGAGCAAGTCATCAGCCTTTTATTTGAGCATGGGCAATTCTCTCACAACGACGCAATCAAGACATCTGAAGCTTTGCACTACTATAGTTTCGGCCTCATGGGATATGGGCTTATCAAAGTTCTGACCTCGTTTTATTATGCTCTCGAGCGCACCAACTATGCCATGAAAGTAAGTTTGGTCGGGATTTTTATTAACTTTAGCTTGAACTATATTTTAGTTGAGCACTTTGGGCATAAAGGGCTTGCAATCACGGCATCAGCACTCTTAAGCATTAATGCAATTTGCTTAATGCTCGGATTGCGGAAAGAGAACTTAGAGGTTCCTCGAAGGTCCATAGCATTAGGCTTAAGCCTAATGTTATTAGCATTCATCTTATCGATTGGCGCACAAAAGTTTGGTGTCCACCTACTTTCATTGCTGGAGATCCCTGACAACTGGCCTCATAAAATTAAAGCTGCCATATCTTTACTTGTAAGTGGTACATTGATTGGGCTCGTTTTTATCACTCTTGGGATGCTGAGGGTAGGAAAGAGGCCGAAAGAAGCATTAGCTATGCTAAAGAGCTTAAAACGAAAGCGTTAATGCAGTGCCCATGCCTGAAGTATTTGCCACCCAGTCTGAGAAGGAAGCTTTCATGCAAAATCCTGATTTTTACAGAACTTATCAGGCGAAAAACAAGTTACGTTTTGTCACTGCTACCTCCCTATTTGATGGGCATGATGCCAGTATCAATATTATGCGAAGGCTTCTGCAGGCAAGAGGGGTTGAAGTCATCCACCTAGGGCATAACCGTACTGCAAGAGAAGTTGCCGAAGCTGCTATCCAAGAGGATGTACAAGGGATTGCTATTTCTAGCTACCAAGGCGGACATATGGAGTATTTTCGCTTTGTTCGTCAACTTGTGAATGAAAGCGGTGGGGAACATATAAAAATATATGGTGGAGGTGGGGGTGTTATTACCCTTGAAGAGATTAGCACACTAGAACAAGAGGGTACGGCAAAGATTTATAGCCCTGAAGACGGTCAAAGCCTAGGGCTCGAGGGTATGATTGGGCATATGATTCAAACTGCTGACTTTACGATTAGAACCCAAGCAAGTAAAAACGGCTCAGCGAGCGCAAAATTAGCAAGACAAATTACGCTCCTAGAAAATAAGGTGCATAGCCCAGAGGAGCTTTTTACAAATAGCAAAGCCATCAAAAAAGTCCCTATTTTGGGTGTTACCGGAACCGGAGGAGCAGGAAAAAGTTCTTTGCTCGATGAACTATTACTTAGGTTCCTTTACGATTTCTCAGAAATAAAAATTGGCATTATCTGCATCGACCCAACCAAAAAGAAAACTGGAGGCGCCTTACTTGGAGATCGCATCAGAATCAACTCCTGTGCAAATCCGAGAATCTTCCTGCGTAGCATGGCATCCAGAGGTTCTGGTAAAGAACTATCCGAGATGACTCAGCAAGTGATTCGCCTATTCCAAAGTGCTGATTTTGACTTTATCATTGTAGAAACAAGCGGTATAGGCCAAGGAGATACAGGCATCCTCGATGTTTCTGATCTTAGCATGTATGTGATGACTCCCGAGTATGGTGCTTCTACCCAACTCGAAAAAATCGATATGCTCGACTTCGCTGACCTCATAGCTGTCAATAAATATGAACGCAGACAAGGCCCTGATGCAGTCCATGATATAGAGCAAACCATTAGACGTAACCGCTACAAAGGGATTCCTCCCAAAAATCAGGATTATCCGGTTTTTGGAACGATTGCCAGTCGCTATAACGACGATGGAACAAGTGGTTTATACAAAGCATTGGTTGGCAAACTGCGGGAGAAAGATGTTTCTCTCAAGCAAGAGCTTTCACAAGCACGACCTTATCGACGCAAGTCATCTCAAAGAGAGTCCTTAATACCCTCTGACAATGAGCACTATCTCGCAGAGATCGCTAAGACCGTTAGGAGCTATCACATGAAGTCCCAACAAGATGTGAAGGCTGTTGAAGATTGGGAGTCCATCAAAAAAGTTACGGGCTTGATAGCATCTGACGCGGAGAACCAAAATACCCTAAGCCAGCTAAACAAAAAAGCTGAGCTCATTTGGGATTCTATCCCTTCAGGCTTAAACAAGAAACTCACCGAGTGGCCAAACCTTGCCAAACAATATCAATCAGGAACCTACACCTACCAGGTCCGAGACAAGAAAATCTCTGTTGATACTCTCTATACTAGCTTGTCATTTCAAAAAATTCCGCTTATAGCACTACCCAAATTTAAATCTAAAGCAGAGTTAGCTGGGTTTTTATTGAGGGAAAACCTACCTGGATCCTTCCCATTTACCGCAGGCATCTTCCCTTTTAGAAGAAAAGGGGAAGACCCTAAACGACAGTTTGCTGGAGAGGGGGGCCCTGCTCGAACCAACAAACGGTTCCACTACCTAAGCAAAGACGATGACGCAAAGAGGTTAAGCACCGCCTTTGACAGTGTCACATTATATGGAGCTAACCCTGATAAAAGACCAGATATTTACGGAAAAGTTGGGGAATCGGGAGTATCCATTGCCCACTTAGATGATATGAAAAGGCTTTACGATGGCTTCGACTTATGCTCCGCAAGCACCAGTGTAAGCATGACAATTAACGGACCTGCCCCCATCATTTTAGCTATGTTTCTCAATACTGCAATAGATCAGCAAGTTGACCTTTTTCGAAAAAAGAATGCTCGTGAGCCTAGCCTAGAAGAACATCAAGACATCTCAGCACGCACCTTGCAAGTGGTCAGAGGGACTGTTCAAGCAGATATCTTAAAGGAAGATCAAGCTCAAAACACCTGCATATTTTCCACTGAGTTTGCCCTGAAATTAATGGGTGATATTCAAGAATATTTTATTGAAAACAAAGTGCGCAACTATTATGGCGTATCCATCTCCGGATATCATATTGCTGAGGCGGGAGCTAACCCAATTTCCCAGTTAGCGTTTACCCTTGCAAATGGATTCACCTATGTGGAGTATTACCTAAAAAGAGGCTTTCCTATTGACCTATTCGCCCCTAATCTTTCATTTTTCTTCTCGAACGGAATTGACCCTGAGTACGCTGTCTTGGGCCGGGTTGCGAGGCGAATATGGGCCATAGCACTGAGAGATCGTTATGGAGCAAACGAGCGCTCACAAAAGTTAAAGTACCATATTCAGACCTCCGGACGCTCTCTCCATGCTCAGGAAATGGATTTCAATGACATCAGGACTACTTTGCAGGCGCTCTTAGCTCTTTATGACAACTGTAACTCACTCCACACCAATGCCTATGATGAGGCAGTTACAACGCCCACAGAGGAAAGTGTGCGCAGAGCCATGGCAATCCAGCTTATCATCAGCCATGAGTTTGGACCCAATAAGTGCGAGAATATCAACCAAGGATCTTTCTTTATAGAAGAACTCACTGAACTAGTAGAAGAAGCAGTTTTACAGGAGTTTGAGCGTATTTCTGCCCGAGGAGGTGTGCTTGGAGCCATGGAAACTCAGTACCAGCGCAGCAAGATTCAGGAAGAGAGTATGCATTACGAGCACCTGAAACACACTGGCGAGTTGCCAATTATGGGGGTCAATACCTTTTTAAGCCAAAAGGTCAAAGAACACGGACACGAAAGGCCCCAAACAGACCTTATCAGGGCTAGTTATGACGAAAAAGATGACCAACTAAAGCGTTTAAGAGAATTTCAGGAGAATACCAAAGAGGGTCGAGAGGAAGCCCTCAAAAATCTCACAAACGCAGCGCTTGAAAACCGAAACCTATTTGCTGAACTGATGAAGACAGTCAGGTATTGTAGCCTAGGTGAAATAACCGAGGCACTTTATCAGGTCGGAGGCAAATACCGAAGGTCAATGTAGTTGGTTCTTAATCACAGCCTTGATGATAGCCACCACAGCTATCAAAGGACACCGTCTCCAATTCATCTAAGAAGCTTCCCATGATGGTCACATTGCGAATGCAGCCTCGGTGGTTTTCATAGGTGACAAAGCAGTCCTTTGCACTCAGTAGGCCTGATTTTTTCATATCCCAGTAGTCCGATAAGATTTCATAGGAGTACCTAAGCAAACGAGAACTCGACCATAATTCGATCCGGTCATTCAGATCTGCATTAACCCTTAGCTCAAAGTATCCCCCTCGTAGCTTACCTTTACAAACGAAGCTAGTCTGGGCAATGCCTGCAAAGGCTACGTTGCAAAGCATAAGTCCACACAAGAAAAACCCCGAAATTAGACCAAACCACCTAGACTGACCTGCCATATGTCCAAGCCCCCATATTTGCTACTTTTTTTAAAAATTTGATTCCTGTCTATTGGTATATCTTTTTTCACCCATTTTTTGAACAGAAAAGTCAAATTCACAACATACCGTATTTATGAATATAATAAATTTTATTGTTGATTTTTTATACAGGACGTTGTAGTCTGGCTAAAAATATTTAGAGGGAATGAAAAGGCCATGAAACTGAGAAAACACATATTTTCAGCAATGATTTTTTGGTACCTGAGTCTAGGAAACCCATCGGTGTGCCTTGCTAACTCAAGCCATCATGCCATTCCCAAAGCCCCAAAAAAAACCTCTCTCTCCATCAACAATGCAGCGAACTCCATGCATCAGCTTAGCAAAGAGATAAAAAAGGGTAATACAGTCACGATCAAAGAGATTCTAAAGTCTAGTAAGCACCTCATTAATCAGCTCGACGAGTCTGGAAAATCACCTTTAATGTTGGCAATCGCCTCTCGCAATACAAAAGTCGTGCAGTTCCTTTTAGCCCATTTCAGCGAACAGATTAACTTTGATCTCACAGATCTTAGAAATCATGCAACCGCGCTGGACTATGCTAATTTCGTTGAAACAAAGCATATTTATAATATGCTCATCCCATACTATTAAGAGCCCTCCTTCCATTCACATCACTAGCAATAGTCTTTCATTTTAGGTTGCGCACCTAAGCATAGTCAGATTTTTTAAACTCTTTATAAGGTTAATATTTAAGTATCTTTTCACCATATATAAATAATGAGAGGTAATATTCCGATAAGAATTTTGGAGACAAACTTAGGATTGTGCTAATTAGTCGCTGTAGCGAAATATAAAATACCTTTATTTAAAGGCTTTTGACTTCATATAGCTCTTTACTTACTTT
>JABSRF010000086.1 GCA_013215275.1 Oligoflexales bacterium
TATAGCATTCAATAACAAGTTTTAGTTTTACTTATACAAAGCTATTTTTGGTCTGGACAGTGGGGTCCACTTCACAGGTCACCAAGCAGATGTCATCAGTTTTGAGTATAAAGGTGAGTGGCCAGAGTGTCATAAGGATGATGTTTGGCAGTTAAAAGATGATGATGGCACTCTAATCGATTTTTCCCAACCGATTTAATATCAAGCTTTACTCCGAACCAGTTGGTGGTAAAGGGTGAGTTAACTGAGAGGCAAAGCTAGTTTCCATTAGCTCAATCAATTGTTCAATTTTAAAGGGTTTCTCCAAAATTGACAGCCCTGGAGTCTGGTGCAACAATTTATCAGTATCAACCAAAGACATGCCACCAGAAGTAAAAATAATCGGCGTATCGAGGTTTTTCCCCCCAGCCCTGCAAGCATTGATAAAGGTAACACCATCAGTTTTGGGCAAGTCAAAATCTGTTACGATGATATCGAATTTGATTTCATTCGCCTTCTCTATTGCTTTACTACCGTCTTCCACTGCGGTCACAATCAACTGTCTACTAGATTTATACTCGATAACCTCTGCAAGAAATTCCCTCTGTTCATGGTCATCCTCCACTAACAGGACCTGATAATGGTCAGAATCCTTTTCTTGCTCCTCAGTAGGAATGAGCCTTAACGCTTCTACATCCTTCGTGAACTGTTCATCTGGGCTTACAAATTCTTGAACCAACTTCTTAATTTGTCTTAGCTTATCACTAACCTTATCAAGGCTTGCCATGGTAGAATCGTAAAATTTCTCGGGAATTTCCTTGATGTGAATATCAAGGGAAAGCATCAAGATGGTCAAATAACTGCTAATCTCATGATTGTAAGCTGCTGATTTAAGCAAGGCTTGTTCCAACTCCTGACGCTTTTCTTCAGTCTGCTTCATGCTTTCTAGATTAAGTAAATGCGCGGCTTGATCTGACAAGACTTTGAGTGATTCTCTTTGGAAATTATTGAGTGTTCTCGCTTTCGTATCCACAACACTTAGAACCCCAATTTTATGACCATTTGCAAGCTTAATCGCACATCCAGCATAAAAACAGATAGGTGGATCAAGAGTCAGCAAAGGGTTACCTTTAAAATCCTCATCTGTGCTGCAATCGGCAATTTCAACGACTCCACCTGCCTGGATTACCTTTGGGCAGTATGATTTATCCTTCGGTATATCTTTGATATCTAAGCCACTAGATGCCTTAACCCACTGCATCTGGTCGTCGATGAAGCTTATCATTGCCCCCCTTGCTTCGCATATCCCAGTTATCAGCTCAGTTAATTTCTCAAAACTTGGGTCAAGCTTTGAGTCTAAGATATTCAAATCTGCAAGTTCTTTTAATCTTTTTTGCTCTTCTTCAGGCTTCAGGCTAGAATTCATTGGGTTCCTGCTGATCATATCGGTTCGTTCCATGTTCCTGTTTCGGTCCACTTCCTAAAACCTTTAATATCTGGCAGTCAGTGCATTGATTCATGGCCCTGGTAAGAGAGCCGCTTAACCTAATTGGCTTTGGTCAGCATCATTTTTTGTGACCTTAGCTTCTTTACGACTTGATTCCTGCAGCCATGACAATGAGAGCGTCGCTTGGTCCTTTCGTCCGGGTAGGTAGGAAAGGTCGATCCCATAAGGCAGAAGAAGGTGCTTCACCTTTTTCCAATGGATCGGGGAAGGGGTGAAAATTGACGTAGAGTCATTGAGCACACCTGATGCTAAGGTTACAAATAAGTGAGACAAGTCACCTTTAAACTTACCATGGAAAACTATATCGAGGTTTGTAACCTTGGTGAATGATGTGATCAAGGAAATAATATGATAAAAACTTGCAATTAACACACTATTTGGAATCCACGTAAATTTCAATGTTTTTAAATTTTCAGGAATAGAAATCTTTCCATCCCAGCTGCCTTTTTCAAATTTCAGCAATTTGCTAACGTAGCTGCAAACTTCCTCAATTTGCATTGGAAAGGTATTGGTTCCTTCCTCAACGAAAGCTAATCCTGACCAATATGATAATGTTTTTAATGAAAGATCTTTCTCCAAGTATAGTTGGTTTATTATTTGGTGAGTTTTTTCAGATGTTGTCAGCAACTGATTACCTAAATCAATAAACTCTTCAATATTCTCTTCAAGCTTGTGTTTACCTCCTTGGGTTCCCGTTACCTCACATAGGGAGCGAAGAAATTTTCGAGATCCTTTCTCCTGTAAACTATCAGACCAGTTCGTGAATAATTGATTAAACTGGTTCAAAGCATGAAAGAGTTCTTTTTGATTAAAGTCATGGATTGTTTTCAATTGCCTTTTTTGATGCAGTTGTTTTTCGATTAACAACGGAGCATTCTGACAAATATGATAGGAAAGAGATTCATTTTCTGCCACCAAACTTAGCTCTTCCTTAAGTCGTTTAACCTTTTCTTTGAGCTTCTGGTTTTCATGATTAACCTCCTTAAAGTGGCACAAAAAATCGGATTTTTTTGATTGCTCTTCCTTTTTTAAAGATAATAAGCTCTCGCACCACAAGCGGTAGTTATCATCTCCGTATAAAGACTTTGTTATCTGTTCCTGCTTATGAGCAGGATGAATAGTGTTTTGCAAAAGATCCTTACACCAAGTATAAAACTCACGCTTTCGCTTTTCCGTAGCACGAATGCGTCCTTTAAGCACTGCCATACTCAACAAAGCTAACAAAGCTGATAACAATAAAAAAACAATCTGAATTTGCGCAAATGCCATTTTCAAAATGCTTATCCTACTGGGAAGCAAGCTAAGCAACCAGTGTTCAGACCATAAAGATGCCATATAACCTGATTGGGGCTTATAACCTGCCTCAGCCAACAAATATCTTTCAAGGTCAGAGTTTTGGTTTAAATTTAATTTCATTGCCGCTACCTGTTTGGCAATGCTTGGAAAGAGAGTGATCCATTCTTTATCCAAAACTAGTTTTGCTGCTAACAATATATTTGGGTTTTCTGGTAGGCTAACTCGAAGGCCCATAACGGGGTATCCCTTGGTGGTTTGATCCCAAAAAAACTGGCCTGAGGGCTTAGGCTTATCAAAGCAGGAAGTTTGTATGCTCTTGTCTAAGCTAGCTTTTAGTATCAGCTTGCATGCTGGGATGCTATAAACCTCAAGCTGATCAAGCTCACCATGCCTTAAAAACAAGCTTCCATAGGAGCGAAAAACTCGATCTTTTCCGCCTTTATCTAAGTTGTTCATATTTACATAATGCTTTAGCTCATGCAGGTGAGAAGCTAAGAAGGCCCCAGATTGAACGATGGCTTGATGATAGTGTGCTTCTAGCTCATTCACCTGAATTGTGGCACGCTCAAGATACCTGTGACCCATTAAGCCCAAAACTCCAATGATAAGGGCAAAAACAGTGCTGAAGATAGGCATGGGCAGACTTGCAATTCGAAACACAGGTTTCCTCCAACAGAAGTTTGCTGCTTTCTCTGATTTTATCACTAATTAGATTTTGCGGAAAAATTAATGGTAAAAGGAGTCAGGCATTTTTTGATGCAACCAAGGGATTAGTCATCCACCACGTTGCTAAAATTTGTCCATTGCGAGGAAGGGCTAGGGTTTTAGGTTTTCTACTAGTTCAATCAAAAGACCGCCAGTAGAGCGCGGATGAATGAAAGCCACTCTCGTTTCATGGGCTCCAAGGCGCGGTGTCTCATCAACAAATTCAATCTCCTGCGAGCGGAGGGATGCAATAGCCGCCTCTAGGTCATCCACCTCTAGGGCAAGGTGGTGTATCCCACCACCTTTTTTAGTTAAATAGCGCCCAACTGGACCATCGGGTGTCAAGCTTTCAAGCAACTCTAGTCGATTAAAGCTTCCAAAATTAAGGCTTTCCGCCGCTTTCTCACCCTGGTGACTCTCATAAATGGATGTATTGACTTCCTGCTCCTTGACTTGGGAAGAACCTATATGATGAAGGTTTAAACACTTAGAAAAAAAAGCTTCAGCCTTTTTTACATCTTTTGGCACGAGGCCTAAGTGATGAATTCCTTTTATCTTAAAACTCAAAGAGTCACTCCTCAGCAAATGGCAACCGCTGGTTTAGCGGCTAGTATTCAAGCCCATCTCATCTATCGCTTTCTTTAATAAAACTTTCTGGGCCTGTTTCAATATATTTTTGCTCTGATATAGCTCGATGAGCGACTTTTTTGCATTGAAAGTAATGTTGCGATATTCATCGGAATCTAATTCTGCAAGTTTGGCAATCAATTTATCGAAGACTTCCTCCTTGTCGATATCAGCTCCCGTGGACCATTTACCCTTTCTTAAAGCATTGGTAGACAATGCAACAAAACGGCTGAATCGAGCTCCTACCGTGCCTGAACGCCTAGATTTCCCAGCTCTGCTTTTTGCTTTTAGTCTGACAAGAAGTTCTTCGTAGCTAAATGCAAAACTAGATTCCACCTCCGTACTACCTAGGGGAGTCTCTTGCACGGATGACCAAACTATATTTAAGGTATCGCCAGGCCTAAGCTCAACTGACGCCATCTAATTCCTCCCTCTCCATAGATTAGGCCTTATGAATTAAAGGCTCCCTATGTTTTATGTTGTCATTGCTATAACTAACCAGCGCTTGACAAGTTCTATAAATTAAGTGTTAATAATATTATAGATATTGCCATAAACTATGCTACTTTATAAGCAAAATATTCTTAATCCTCATAGTGACTCATTATCCACCTTGTATATTAAATTTGGCAAAATGTGTCAACGTTCAAACTATTTAATTTTAATGAAAATAGATACTTCTATTAAAAAATTCTCCCGTAAAATTTCAAATTTATCTCAACATTGAAAATATTTTTCTTATACAAATATTTTCCGTATTATTATCGAAATGGTGAGAAGCCTTACTGGGATATATCAATCAAAATAGCTAAGAAGGTCCTTAATGATTTTAAATAGTACAAATCCACAAAGCAGGAAATAAAATGGCCATTCATGGAAGAAAGCGCCTTTCCATATTCTTTGCATGTATCCTGCTTTCTATGATTTTAAGTAGGCTAGTTTGGATGCAATTGCGAACTTATCAGCTCATGCCTTCCATAAGCACTTTTAGCGCCTTTTCTTATGTGAGCAAAGACTTCCAGAAAAACTGCCGCAACAACTCAGAGATCGAACAATTGTTTAAGCCTCTGCGCCAAGAAGCGCCATACTTGCGACCCCAACAACACGGCTGGTTCATACAGCCAAGCCATATTTTTGCCTCCAAAGAAATTTGTGCAAAGCAGGAACCAATCCAGTTTATTATCCACGCTCACTGGGTTTGCTTGACCCTTATAGTTATGCTTGGCATCTTTCTTGCTAGATTCCTCTCGAGTTCTTGGTGTCTTGCTATTTTTGTTGGAGCGACTCTTATGAGCAGAGGTGCTCTGCTTGCCTTAATAGGCTCCTACTCGGAAATGCTGCCTATCACTCTTCTGATGACCCTATGGTTTACGAGTTGTATTCACTATATGCGGACTCTTTCTGGCATAGCCTTAACAAGCGCCTTAGCCACGATGGTATTAGGTTCTTTGCATACCGGAAGCTTCATAGCACTGGGTTTAACAATCCCTTTGTTTATACTCATTCTTAGAAATAAGGCTCCAAGTTCTAGTGAAGGCTCACTGGCTAGATCTAAAGCCAAGGTGAATTCATTCATTAGGGCATTTTCACCTTTGAGGGTCCGGTTTAGTCTATGGATCGATCAAAGCCCGCAGCTAAGAAAGCGCTTAGTGCTTGTGTGGATCATTTTGACCGCCTTGTTGGCCTTCACTCAACTGATTTTCAAATCTTATCAACTCTTCTACAGCGGAATAGAGCCTGACAACCCGGTTATTTTCAAGCTAAGCACATCCACTTTCTGGAGTTTTATAAGCCAGTGGTCACAAGCAGGCATCCAGTCCCTAGACCTTCATTCTGCACTTAGCATCGCAATCATTGCTATATGGGGCTTATCTTCGTACGTGACACAAGTCCACGTTTACACTAAAGAAGCTGTGATCTTTTTCTTACTATGCTTCGCTACATTAACTGGCGCCTGCTTCATGACAGGGTATTTGGACTATATCATCCTTGACAGCACCCAATTGAGAGCGCGTGCCTTTTCCCAAGGAGCCTTGCACCCTACTCCTTTCCTTGTATGGCTTGAGCCGATTATACTAACATTAGGTATCATCGGTTTATATCATATGCTAAAAAGAAAAACGGTCAGCCTTGAGGCCTAAGCTTTTTAAAATATCGTAAGGAGCACAAACTCATTTGCGCAAGTCATTGAAGGAAAAATGCTGGAAGTAAAATGCTTGATGGAAGTCAAATACAAGTAGTGTCGAGCTTTTCTTGAAACTTCGCAGGTTAGGTTGCACCCCTTAAAGAAAGATCATTTAAAATAAGCACAGCTTTTGAGAGCGAGGCATTTTTAAAGGCTGAAATAAATTCTTTTGGAAAGGATGCTATGAGAGGATTTCCCTTTGCATTGATTGGAGTTTTAGCTCTTTTGTTAACTTCTATAGCTTGCACACACCAGCCAAAGCGTCCTCCTAAAGCTCCTGTTGAGCAGGTCAAAAAGCGCAAGAGTAAAAAACAAATCAGCCAATCTGACCTTGCGAAAAATAGCTGCATTCAATTTAAGGACCCAAACTCTTCCCTACCATTATGGCTTCAGCAACAGGGAATTGTGGTCACTCGTTTCTTAAAAGAATGCACCACACGTGAGGGCTACAAAGGGTATGAACCTGACAGCCCATGGGTCGCAATGGGTTTTCCATGCACCGGTGGTGATGGCAGAATCGAGGTAGGAGGCCACTACTTTGCCCCGAAAATTATCAGCATGATTCTTTCGACAGACTGTTCTATGTTTCCTTCATCCTTGGATCAGGTGCGTAAGGCTGGAGTCAACGCTTTGGCCTTAAAAAGTAATTCCAAGCTGATGGCTTTGAACCCATTTGCGGTTCAGTATTGGGAAATTCCAGGTTATGACGATGCTGACGTTGGCTTTACCATAGACCTACGATCGGTAGCGGCAAAACAACAACTATGGAAGCAGTTTCTTGAGAAGAAACCGATCCAAGTAAAACTTTTTGGCCGGGAAAATGCGTGGATTAGAGGCTACCATTTCTTCTATGTAGATGCAGAGCTAATCAATACGGGAGTCCAAAAGTTTCAGATGCGCATCAAAAAAGTAACCCCCCTTGATAGTAAGGGCGTCGAGGAGATCCGTAACCGATGCGAGAGCCTACAGCCCCGTAGAAACTGCTCACAGGTCTTTAGCTAGAGACGTCCAATGGGATGTTTTCTAGGTAAACATCAAGCTAAGAGGATGTCATCGGAAGATAGATTAAGCCACGCTTACAATGAAATCGCCGTTGCAGATATAACATGCTTTAATGACATAAGTTTTTCCATCATCTGTCCGTTCACTTCGCTATCGATTTTGACCAGAGCAAGGGCTTTGCCCCCTTGCATGCTTCTAGACAGCTCGAAAGAATCAATGTTAACCTGCTCCCGAGCAAGCAGGCTTCCTATATCACCAATAACCCCGGGTTTGTCCTCGTTGCGAATCACAATAAACCGGCCGCTAGGTTCGACTTCGAAAGGATAACGATCAATCAAGGATATGCGGATATAGCTCTGATCAAAGACAATGCCTCCAACGCTCAAGGTTTCTCCATTTTTATAGTGCAGCACGAACTTAATTGCCGAACGATAGCTTTCAAAATTTGGGTCTTTAGACTCCTCCAAAGACAGGCCTAAGTTCTCAAAATGAGCGCCTGCATTGACAAAGGAGACATAGCTATTTACCGCACAAGAAACATAGCCTTTCATCCATCCTAGCTTAATGAGGGAATGGTCAACCCCAGCAAGGTCTCCGCGATATAAAACTTCTATTTTGTTGGGGTTGCTTTTATTCAACTGTCCTGCCAATCGGCCTAGTTTTTCCGCCAGTATGGCATAAGGCTTCACCAAGGGGTTATCAATCACTCCAATTTGTGGAAGATTAACGGGATAGTCGACCACACCGCCTTCTAAAGCCTTTAAAACCTGGCTATAAACGCAATCTCCAATTGCATACTGTGCTTCCTCTGTAGAAGCACCTATATGGGGAGAGCAAATCACCCGGGGATGTTGAGCAAGCTTAGCTAAAATTTCTGGCTCACATTCCCAAGTATCAATAGCCGCTCCGGCAATTTGGCCGGACTCCAACGCTGCAAAAAGGGCTTTTTCAACAATGACCCCACCACGAGCGGCGTTCACCACAAATGAGCCAGGTTTCATGGCACTCAAAACTTCTTGGTTAACACACCCCTTGGTTTCACGATTCAAAGGCACATGGACACTTAGTATATCAACCTTTGCAGCTAGTGCTGTCAGTGAGGGGAGGCTTACCACATCAAAGCGGGCAAACTTTTCTGGTGCAATATAAGGGTCAAATCCGAACACCTCCATATCAAATCCTCGGGCAAATTTTGCCACCCGATGGCCGACATTGCCCAAGCCTACAATCCCTATTTTCTTGCCCTTGAGCTCGTTTCCCATAAAAGTATGGCGATCCCAGCCTCCGGATTTAACTTTCTGATGAGCTTGTGGAATTTTTCTCAATAGCGCCAGCATAATAGCCAGGGTAAGCTCCGCAGCGGAATTTGTGTTTTTTCCAGGAGTATTAAGGACCAAGATCCCTTTTTCAGTGGCATATTCTATATCAATATTTGCCACACCCACCGCAGCACGCGCGATCACCTTGAGTTCTGTGGCTAGGTCTATTAACGATGCATCTATTTTGGTTTCACTTCTCGTAATCAGTACTTTCGCTTTAGGAATCAGGCGCTCTAGGGTCTCCCGCGAACAATCTGGCTCATACTGCACCTGCAAGGAGCTTTTTTCTCTCAGTTTTTTGACTGCATGACGATCGATAGCCCCTGTAATTAAAACAACTGCTCTGTCCTCTTCTTGCACCACATCATTCCTTTCAAGTCACAGGTAGAGTTTTCCTATGACCCAATGTTTACCTTTTTCTCTTTCATCGAACTATAAGTATTTTGCAGGATTATTTATGCACGATCGGCGAGGAAGGTATCGAGATGACAGGCATGGAAAGATGGTCAATAGCAGGCAGTAGACGACGATAGATGATGGCTCCTTCTTTTATCACAGAAAGATAGGTATGGTGGCCGGGCTTTGCCCAAAAACTCCATCGATCGCCTCCAGCATAAGAAGCTTTTAGACCTCCGACATAAATTAGTGCACGTTGCCTATGGGCACCGTAAACTTTAATTTGAAAACGCTTCCAAGCTAAGCTTGGTGGGCTCATTGGCAGGTGAGACTTAACGGCCATGCAGTGGCTCTTATTGAGCTTGCAGGCTTCCCTGCCCATGGGATCAATGAGGTAGAGGCTCTTTTTTCCTGGTGCTTTCGATAAGACCTTAATGGGAAAACCAGAATAACCCGTCAAAGATATCTTGTTACTAATCTTCCAAATGGGAGTTTTCAAATCCTGTACATACCATTGTGAGCCATTTTTTATCAGTGAGTAGGGTTTAGGAGTGTGAAGCTTAAGAGAATCAAGAATCTTATCAGCAGTGATGTCACTACTCCCTGTGTAATTTTTCAAAAAATCAATTTTCTTTTCAGAACCAACCCTCCTTGCTATGACCCTAATGACTCCTGGAAAAGAGGGCTTTCCCCTATAAGTGACATGTCCGATCCCCACCTGCCATGGACTGTTTTCCCTTAGTTCAAGACCTTTCCGAATACTTGCCTGCTCAAGAGCAGGCAACAGGTTCGTTCTCAACACATTGGTTTTCCCAGAGCGATCATGCCCAAAGTCGAAAACAGAAAACCACACACTATAATAAGGATCGTTTTCGTCTGTCCCATCAGACATCATGCCTTCGTTTTCAGCGGAGATTTTATGATTTCCTCTCGAGACCTCATTACCCGGTTTTTTTTTCACACGATGAGATCCCCGCCCATTAAACGCTTTAGCGTTGAGTTTTACCGTTGCTTTGACACTGAGAGATTCGGAATTGTTATGCTCGATGGGAACGATGAGATTTTTCGAAGCTAAAAGTTCAAGATCCCTACTTCGCTTCTTTAGCTTTAACGTAATGCTCTGTCCTTTTCTAAATTTTAAGAATCGCCTCCATTCACCAAATGAATCCGTGACCCCAAGGACTTTATCTAAATAGCTGACTCTTGCTCCAGCTACAGGGTGTCCTTCAGAATCGATTGCTTTCAATTCAAACAGAACATGGTGCTTTCTAGATTCCGAGCCCTTGAAGCTGCCCAGCTTATGATAAGCCAGAAATCCTACGCTAAAGAGCAAGGAAATAACGGTAACGGCGTGCCACACTCTTCGGCGTCGCTGTCCTTTACGGTATTGTACCCAAACCTCACGCAAGGTGGTTTGCGACCCTCTTTCTTGCTGGGGTGACCTAGCATCCCCATGACTCTTTTTTTTCACAATTTTGAGTACACCCATAAAAACCACCTCATTAATCCGACGCATAAAAGCCCTGAAACACGCATAGAGAATCCTACAACCCATCACCCTAGACAGTGTTAAAATAGGAGCTTAGCAACTCGAATTGCTAAGCTTTGGATCAAAAAAAAGCGCGATCAGCTCTTAAAGGGCTCATCATCATCATATCTCGATGAATTAGAAGGAAAAATGGGCAAGGTATACCTAATTCTCGTCTGTATCAGCAGTGACCTATTCTTGGACCCGGCTGCTTTTGGTAAAGACCGTATCATTCTTCTCCCAGAGCCTAAGCATGCGACCCCACCAACTCCAGACCCTGGGCAGAGCGACAAGGACTTACAAAAGCTAAGGGAACGCAGAAAGAAAAGAGAAGGTGGAAGCCTTAGCTATTTTGACTTTTTTCAGCACAAACGCGATAAGAAATTGGCTAAAGCAGCTGGAAAACAGGGCCCTTATGGGTTTTTAATGCAAACCACACTCGTTTTACCTGCACTCTCTGCAAGGGGGCCGAGAAGCAATTACACGAGCGAGCTATCGACTCATATCTCAGCCTTATTTAGGCTAAGCCCAGAGGAGGACCCATTTACTCAACAATTTTGGTGGGGACTGAGGCTTGCCCCTTTTGCAGGCACAGGAACCTATAAGGAAACTGCCGGACGTTTTAATTTCCTTTATTTTGGGCCTAGTTTTGGAATCGGCAACTTAAGCCGAGAAAGCGATGATCCTGATGATTCCGATGAGTCTAAAAAAAGTGGGTCCTCGAAGAGACCGAAGAAAAAAAAGATTCCTGAGACCAATGCTTGGTTTCTGATGGGAGGCATTGCAGCCCACAGCCGCATCGTCGAAGTTGATCCAACCGATGATATTGCTGATAAGGAAATGAATACCATTAATTCTGTTCAGCTGGATGGGCCTGGCCTATGGGTAGAGTTTACCTATGCTAATATTTACTTTGGAAGCCTTGGAATCCACTATGTAGCAGGTGTCCAGTTAGGTGAAGAGAAAATGTTTTTCTGGATAGGAGCGGGAGCAGGAGGATGGTACTGATTCTTAATGGGCAGCTGCGATGGAGGGCCATCATCGTCATTTGCTTTGTCTGCACCCTGAACTCTTGCATGCTACTAAGACAAGCAGATAATCAACAGGAAGATTCTGAATACGAGGACGACGAAGAAAACGAAGAAGATGCCCCTAGCGACCCTTTCGCATTTCCTAAGCAAGCGAACGCTTGGGAGACCCAGGCTCTTTTACTAAGTCATGACCTTCCTGCTTCTGATCAAGTACAGGCCTGTGCTTCTGAAGTTTCCCTTGCAGCTAAGGAAGCGAATAATGATGAAGCGCTTCTAAATGCAAAATCAAGCGTCCTAGCGAGTGTTAAAGAAGACCCAATTCTCTATCATTGGTGTTTTTTCCTCATTGCTAGGCAGATGGACAGCAAAGTTGAAAAAGATCGAAAAATGCTCAAAGAAAAAGCCGAGTATTTCTTGGGTAAAATGAAGGAGCTGTGGATTTTAGGCAGAGCCTTAGATGCTCATCGTTCAGGAAATGCATATTTTGTCTACCTTCAACGCAGGTATGTGGATCTCTCTCCCAAAGGGTATTCGGCCGCTACCTTGAGGTGATCGGCAAGCCCCTCGACAAACGCCCTCTGCAGCAAAAATCAACTCGCAAGCCTGCAGAAGAGGCAGAGCTTGACTAGTTTGGCAGTAATTCACTGGATTGCTTTAAGCGAGGCTCTAGACTGCCACAGACCTCACCTCTTATTTTCTGATACTGGGCAAGCTTATCAAAAGTAAAGCTTGGATTAGCGAGGCGTATGACGGGGTCTCCAAGGCGGTAAACCTGATATTGAAAGCGATAATTGATGCTTTCCCCATCGAATGAGTAGACAATAAACCTTCGGTAATACTCCTGTAAAGTCTCACCAGTGATAAAGCCTTTAAGAGATTCGAACTCACTTTTCCTGAAGTCCGTAGAAAAATAATCAGCCCCTTGAGAGTCGATGCTATAACCACGTTTTAGAAGATTTTTGCGAGCATCTTCTAAGGTAATGGGGCACTTGGTAAGCTCTCTAATCTGTGATGTTTCCAAAACGAGATGAGTGCTTTGGCAGGCAATCAAGAGCGCAGCTAAAAAGCTAAGCGAGCTGATATTGATGATCATACCCAAGCCTAAACTAAAGAAATCCCTGTTGATATCCGATGATACTAGCAGATTAACTTTAACACGCAGGTGATCCTTCGTGAAAGCACGAGGATGAATAAATGTATTGCGACTTCAAAAACATCGCAAGGTCTGTCGTCTATGTGCCTCTCCTTTGGTCCGTAGTTTCTGCCCCCGTCGGGATTGCTCAAGAGCTAGGGGATGAAAGCTCTGATGGGAGTGAGGAAACCCCGGAGTTTGCAGTCGACAACGACCTTGAGGAAGTGAATGAAGTCGCTGACGGCCTCGTGGCTTCATCAAAGACCGTAAGGAGGTTTCATGAGGTGCTCGACGAGCTCCTTGCAGAGTTCGGGTATGATGTCAAAACAGGTCAAATCAAAGGCTTAAAAAACTTAGCTATAAGAAAGGTAGATGTAAGGTAACTCCAAATAAATATTCTACCCACTATTCATGTGTGATCAGAACGCTATATTTTGGTAGAAACGGATG
>JABSRF010000087.1 GCA_013215275.1 Oligoflexales bacterium
GGCTCCGAATGGAAGGGCCATCGCTCAACGGATAAAAGGTACTCCGGGGATAACAGGCTGATCTCCTCCAAGAGTTCACATCGACGAGGAGGTTTGGCACCTCGATGTCGGCTCATCACATCCTGGGGCTGAAGCAGGTCCCAAGGGTTTGGCTGTTCGCCAATTAAAGTGGTACGCGAGCTGGGTTCAGAACGTCGTGAGACAGTTCGGTCCCTATCTGCTGTGGGCGCAGGAAATTTGACAGGATCTGACCTTAGTACGAGAGGACCGGGTTGGACGTACCTCTAGTGTACCTGTTGTTTCGCCAGAAGCACCGCAGGGTAGCTACGTACGGAATGGATAACCGCTGAAAGCATCTAAGTGGGAAGCCAACCTGAAGATAAGATTTCCCTGGCGCAAGCCCTGAAGATCCGTTCAAGACTAGGACGTTGATAGGCTGGAGGTGGAAGTGCAGTAATGCATGGAGCTGACCAGTACTAATCGATCGTGAGGCTTTTTACATTTACCTCTTCACTTGGGAATACCAATGCGATACAAACTGAGAACTGACGATGAAATCGTCATCCCGAGCGTACGCCGAGGGATCTCAACAGAGACTCCTCCATTGCAGTCGGGGTGACGGTCTTGAATAAAGAATGCAATTGCCAAGTTAAACTAATCTACGACTTGGCTGTGTCTATGGCGGAGGGGAAACACCCGTTCCCATCCCGAACACGGAAGTTAAGTCCTCCAGCGGCGATGATACTGCAGCTTTAGCTGTGGGAAAGTAGCTCGACGCAGCCTACAAATATAGAAAAACCCCACCTCGTAAGAGATGGGTTTTTTTTTGTGTCATCCCCACGCTGTAGCGTAGCGAAAGTGGTTAGGGGATCTTTCCCGGAAAATGCCTAACTTTAAAAAGATTGCCTAACCCACCTACGGCGGTGGCAATGACACAAGGAACCCATACGACGGTGGAAATGACAAGATGCAGCAATGATCATGACAGAACGAGCCGCTACGGCGGTGGCAATAACATTAAAATTCCCTATGACGGTGGCAATTATAATGAAGCATTACGAAGTAAGTTCAGTAAGTTCAGTGTCGCCTTGGGTGCAACCAGGCAAAGATTCAAACAAGCAATAACAACAAAAAGGCTGGTACCCTCAGCATTAAAGATCTGTTCATAATGGGCTGACATCATATTGCCGAATGATGGAGTTGGCTCAGTGATTCCAAAGCCGAAATAACTGAATGCCACTTCAATAAGTAGTCCTTGCTGAAAGTGTACTATCAATCTGTTTGTTAAAGTGGAAAACCAGGAGCCTAAAACCCCATATTTAAAGACTAGGGATTTTAGGCAGCCACCCGCAAGAAGATAGGTCTCCCAGTAATGTTGTTCTATGGATTGGGCATATAAGTTTTGCAGCAGCAACCAGGTACTAGAAAAAAAGAAGATAAAGAGAGTCAGCCATATCGTGTGTATTGCGTGCACATCAAATATCATTGCCCCCGCTACCACCATGATTGGTAATGGGAGGGCATAGATGAACTGCGACACACTATTGAAAAAAGATGTTACCTTATTTGACCTTTGATATGTGAGTGACTGAATAAAGCATAGGGTAGATATGGCGTGTGAAAAAATAGCAATCCCGCAAATTGGAAATACATTTACATAAATGTTTAAGCTGATCCTACTCAATAAATCTCGACCAAGGGAGTCTGTACCAAGTAAGTAATAAAAACTAGGTGGCTCATTTATCTTCATTAAATCGACTTCATCGCTTTGCATTAAAAACCAGGGGAACACAATGAAGGTAAGCATACTTAAAATGAAAATTTGTAAATAAGAATGGATCTGCCGGCTCTTAATTTTAGACATCGTACCCTTTAAGTCGTTCTTTTAACCAATGATTAGTTATCCTTGTTGAGACCAAAAATAGATAGAACACACTGAGGTATGCCAATATTGCCGGAGAAAAGTCATTCCAATTTAGTTTAGTGAAACTGAGCCAAATTCCACTTGCCAGTCCGTTGTAGTTCATAAGGGGCTCGATAATGAACAGTTCACAGAATAGGATGCCCAGGCACTCAAGGTATGAGCGAGTCAGAGCATACATAAAGACCAGCTTATGGGTGATGAACTTCGGTCTTATCCCAAGACAAATAGAGGAATTTTTAAACGTGAGCTGACCTAGTTTGAAAAAGGCGTGTTTTACGTTCCGTTTAATTGAGAAGGGGATTCCCGATCCCACGAAAAGGATCAGCCCGAGTGTGCCATAGTGAATCATATACTCGATGGAACTTGGTGTAGAGGAAAGCAATAATAGGTTATATTTAGCCGCTTTATAAACTAGAAATAAGCTAATCGGAGCTGTGACGATGGTGGGGTAAATGGGCCTCAAATCATTGATAGGTAAGCCATGATCTTTTTTTAATTTGGAGTGGTTTTCCTCAAGAAAGTAAGTGTGCTTTCTTGTTAAATAGGTGCACCAGAGTGCCGACAATATGCTATGGAGAAGCAGAAGAACAAAAGTGTTTAATATGCGGATCGCTAGATGGGGCATACAAATCTAGTCTTTGCTAAACTTTTACAACTTAAGTGTCATGGGAAGCAAACACTTCTACTGCTTTAATGGCACGCTTCCAACCGGCTAGCTGCTCCTGCCTTTTTTGCTCTTCTTGAGAGTTTACCACTGGGTTGTAAACGCTATCTACGGTTCTTAATTTTTTCAGTTCATCTAGACTTGAGTATATACCAACTCCCAATGCAGCAAAAAAGGCGGCACCTAATGCGGTGGTTTCGAGGTTGCGCGGACGTTCGACCACGATGTTACCGAGATTAGCTTGAACCTGCATAAGTAGGTTATTTGCACTAGCACCACCATCCACCCGAAGGATCTTCAAGGCATGGTCACTATCCTTAGCCATCGAATCAAGCAAGTCACAGACCTGAAACGCCATACCTTCTAGGGCAGCGCGAACAAGCTGGTTTTTGTTCGTTCCTCTCGTTAAACCAAAAAAGGCACCGCGTGCATTAGGGTTCCACCAGGGGGCACCCAAGCCCGCCAATGCTGGAACAAAATATATTTCCGGGGCTCCTATGACATCGCTTGCTAAATACTCAGCGTCAGCAGCTCTTTCGAGGAGTGATAAGTTGTCTCTGAGATACTGTACTGCGGCTCCTGCTATAAACGACGAGCCTTCAAATGCATAAGATAAGCTACCATTTAATGACCAGCTTACCGCTGTTAGTAAGTTGTTTTGAGATGGAATGGGATTCTTCCCTAGTTGAAGCAAGAGAAAGGCACCAGTCCCATAGGTGCATTTTGCTTCACCTTGCTCGAAGCAGGTTTGCCCTGCTAAGGCAGCTTGTTGATCCCCTAAGGCACTACTGATAGGGATGCCATCTGGAAGGAAGCCAGTGCCTTTGGTTTTACCAAGCAAACAAGCGCTGTCTTTTAACTCTGCTAAGCATGACTCTGAGGGGACCGAAAAAAGCTCTAGGAGCTCTTGATCCCAGCAAGCACGATGAATATTGTACAGCAGCGTTCGGCTTGCATTACTTGCTTCCGTTACGAAACTTTCCCCTTGGGTTAAACGGTGGATTAAGTAAGTATCTATCGTGCCACAAACCCCCTGGCCCGACGTCAGCTTATTTTTAACCTCAGGTTCGTTTTCGCAAACCCAACGCAACTTTGACCCACTAAAGTAGGGGTCAGCTAAGAGCCCCGTTTTCTCCCTTAATTCAGACTCCTGGCCATTAAGCTTGATTTGGTCACAAATTGCAGTGCTACGCTTACACTGCCAAACAATCGCTTTTCTGAGGGCTTGTCCACTTTTGCGATCAAAAAAGCATAGGGTTTCCCGTTGGTTTGTGATTCCTATGGCGGATATTTTACTGGGATGGAAGTTTGGGTCTTCCTGACGAGCTATGGCTAGGGCACGACTCGCAGCTTTTTGCACCGATGCCCAAATTTCATCAAGGTTATGCTCCACCCAACCAGCTTGGGGATAATACTGTTCAAAATCAATCGTTGCCTGGGCGCAAACAAGCTCTTTTCCCGACTTTTGAGTATCTAAGACCAATACGGTTGTACCTGTTGTCCCTTGGTCGATGGACAATAAATAATTGCCTTGCATCTAACAATACCTCTGGATCTGTGAGGGTTAGTTTCTAAACATTCTCTGGAAAGATTGTGCAATAATTAAGGGGATTGTAAAAAGGAAAATAAGAAATAAATTAGGAATTTTGCTACTTGTATGGTCACTTGAACTCCCAATGGTTCCACAAAGGTCGCTCGCTTTGGCCTTTTCTCTTTTTTCTGTGCGCTTGATTTCTATGATAGCGGGAATTTGCGGCTCATCATTTAGGATCGACCCGTCATCCCCTGAACCTTCATCTACCACAAATTCATAGTCACCCTCTGGTACAAAATTCAAGCAATCTGGGATAATCTCATCTACCTGGGTTTCAAACCCCCTTTCTTTTGCCTTATTTGTTATCGTGTCGCAATATTTGCCCTGATAAAAGTGGTGATCGGAAGCTACTAAAGCCAGCAAAAGGTTGTTATATGTGCTTCGTGCATCTAAAAACTGAATTGCCCTCACCACTAAGCTATCGAAATCTGTCTCTGAGACGTTCCCGTCAGTTCTAATATCCCAAAGCAAACCAGAGATAAGTTGTCCTTTAAGGTGATAAAGTCTGTTATCAATATTCCAATATTCATCTGATGCATATTTGAGGTCATTATCAGCATTTCGCAAGCACTCACCTTGCTGCGAGCAAATAGCTCCTGAGCCAGGGCAAATGGACTCACCAAGGCATGAGTTTCCGCTTTTTGCAAACATAAAGAAGTCTGCTAGGCCTTCATGAATTGCACCGGAATGATCAGTCAACTCTTCGGATCCATCTCGCTCTTCAAGCTGCTGGGTAGACTTTACAGACTGGAAAATAACATGGTGACCCAACTCGTGGCCAGAAACATCGGCATCGAGTGCTAAGTTAGTCAGATGAACTCCATCTCCATCTCCTAGGGTAATACTTGGGACGTCAGGAGCGTCATACTCTGCCGGTAAATATAGGGCATTGTTGGGGTTAAGACCACTTTCTGTTGCTATAGACTCGTGTATCTTTACGGTCAGTACCTCTCCTTCAACCCACTTAAAACTCTTTTCTTCAAACCAAGCGATCATTCTTGAAACCTGTGAAAATACATTAACCTCGGGAAAGTTTTCATGGTCTGGAGACAACCTGAAGTCGTGCTGATCTGAGCTTATGCGCTCGATACCATTTGGCTTCGTTGTTAGGCGATCGGAGGTCAAAAAGGTGTCGCCAACGAATTCGAATGATTCTTCCACTAAGCCAGAAGGGTCCACTGGGTTGATCTGATATGATTGAGTGGTTCCTGAAACCTGATAAAACCGCTTCTCCAGTTTATAGACTTCATGAGCATCCCTAAATATTGCGTAGTTGAGACCCATATGGCTAACAAGCATTTTCCATACGGGTATTAGCTCTCCACCGTAGGAATATAAGCATTTGCTCGCATGGTTGAGTTTGAGAAGCTCGGGGGTAATGAATACATTTGTTGAGCTTTTGGTGATTGCAAGCAGCTCAGAAACTGGTAGCCACAAGGATTCTGGGTAACGTTCTCTTTCTGGTTTTGATAAGGGGAGGGATCCGGTTATCGTAGGCAGATGACCTGCGTGTATATGGGCTTTTACTTGATGCTCACACACAGCAATGTTGCCACTGCTAAAGGTGTAATGGTAAATTTGATGACCGTCATGGGGTGAACGCCATTTTTTGCCCAAATTGATCTTAAACCCTAGGTCTAAGCCAGTACTATGAAGGTAGTTGATAATATTTTGGCTTGGACCGTTTTGTAGATACAAACCCTGATAAAGAGAAAGTTCGTTATCTGGGCTGCTATTATTAGGGTGGGTAAAAACCCTTAAACTATCCTGTTTTGTGAATGGATTTGATCTGATGGTATCTAATAGGCTTATTCCAAAAGCTGGAAAAGCTTTAAGACTCGCAGAGGCTATTAAGAGTCCCAAGACAAAGCCTTGCAAAAGTACCTCCTTATAGTAAGTCCCTGAAAATTAGAAGGTTACAATAACGGATGGGATGACAAACAATCACTTCCGCAGCTTCGGACCTACTTATTTCGGTTTCGGTATAAAAGGAGATAAAATTTAGAGAAAAATCACGGACTTGATTCTTTCTCAATGGAATTGGAGATTTGGTAGCGTACCTGGCTTGAGTTAGAGATGACCTTATAACTTTGGTTTAATTTTTCGAGTAAGGTAGATTCTTGGTTCGAGCTCTGGGTTAGGTCCAAAGAATTATAGGCAATTCCCGCAATCAATGCTCCGAAGATGATGGTTGCTACTCCTGTCCGAAAGCCTGTGTCATTGAGCCGTTGCAATTCGGTACGCTTACTCTTGAGCTGATGATCGAGAGGGCTTGCTTTCTCATCAAACTGCTTTCTGACTTCGGTTGAAGTAGTTTTCGTTCGCGCAGCAATTTCTTCATAAAAAGCGTTGTCGATTCTTTTTACATTTTCCCCATGTTTCGAGATATCGTCAAAAAGTTTAAAATCATCGTTCGCTCTAAATTCTTCCCTAATTGCGGTTCCATCATAAAATTGATTTGCTTTTGTTTTGTAAATGGTTTCTATATCGCTTAACTCTCTCTGATATCCATAGGCAAGGCTAATCTGGTGCCTGTATGCACTGCGAAACTGTCCTAACTCTGTTTTGAAGCTCGTATTAAATGGGTCTGATTCTAGTCCCAAAGTACTTAGAGTTGAGGGGGCTGGGTTCAGTAGGATTTTATCGAGGTAATTGTCGAAATCGACGGTGTTCCAGCTTTTGTATTTCTCACCTAATTTACGGTTTAAAGCCCTACCTTCATCCGATGATCTGAGGATTTCAAGAGAATTACTCAGGTCGACCTTTAGGGATCCATGACGGCTTACCAATTCTTCGAGGCTTTCTCTTTTGAGTGTTGAAAAATTCACTCCCTGACGAATTGATACCAGAGTTTTTTCGTATCGATCAGAAAGGCCTTCAATTTCTGCATTTAAGCTTTTCAGGCTCAGGAGCCTGCTTCCCACTTGATAAGTTCCACCCAAAAAAGCCATGGCTCCTACCGTGAGGACCAATGCAGCCTTTACATTTTTATCCTTTTCTTCAGTCAAGCTTAAAGACTCTGTGGTTTGGGCTTCTGCTGCGCTGCTATACTCAAAATCAGTTTCCACTAGTTCTAGCATATTGTTTAAGTGTAACTCTGCACACCGGTCTTCTCCGACGACAAGATTATTGTGTAATAGATCATGGAATTGCTGGGTGGTTGCTGACTGGGCATTGCTCAAGGCAGCTTCGTTTTCATTAAAATACGCAACGATATCACGGCGAATTTTACGACATTCTTCACGGATGATGTTTTCTTGCTGATAGAGGGTGACTAGCATTGACGCGATCTCTGAATCTTCATTGGGTTGCTGCACGTATTTTTTCGAGACCCATGGGCCACAAGCATCAACGGCCTCAGTGCTTTTGTATGAGCGAGCACAGGACCTTATGGATACCTCAACCAAACCTTCAGGAGGAGAAGGGATACTGTGAGAGGGGCTAGTCATGACTCCGGGGGCTTCAGGGCCTGGGCTGCAAGACCCATCGTCAACCTTGCAGATTGTGAACTCAAGGTAGTCCGCATCAGGGTCTGCCTCGGCCGAGATTTCTAGGGAGCGATGCTTGTCAGTAATATTGGCATTTAAGCTTAGGGGGCCTGTTTTTAGCTTCGAGCCGACAACAGGCTGGACTTTCGTCAAAGGGGTTACGATTTGTTCGATTGGTGTATCCGTTGGTAGGCCTTGAGTTTGCTTAATTGGCCCGTCCACGGAACGCTTCAGACACCCTCCGGCGAAAGTGAGTGTCAGGAGGAGGCAAATCTTTTTAACAATCCTGCAAGAGCTTAAATCCATTCATATTCCTCGTTAGTAGGCCTATTTTCACAGCCTTATCGGTCCAATATACCTTCTCATCTATATTATTTTTTAACCGTCTGATATTATTAGTTTAAATTCATAATTCAGCAAATTCATTGATCTAAAAGGTTTGTTATTGGCTTCGATTCGCATATATTGTGGGGCTTGTGTAGATAGATTTTTTAGGATGAGTGAACTATGCGAATTGTGTATATGGGCTCCCCCGCAAGCGCGGTAAAGCCTCTAGCATATCTGCTCGAACACCTCGGTGATGAGCATGAACTTTTAGGGGTCGTAAGCCAGCCTGCTAAGCTTGTTGGTAGGGGGAGAAAAAAAGCTCCTCAAGACCCGCCTGTGGCTCAATATGCGAAGGAAAGGCAACTAGCTGTTCTGCAGCCGCAAAAAGCACGAGATATCGGATTTCTAGAAGAGCTTAAAAAATGGGAACCTGACCTCATGGTGACGTGTGCCTATGGTCAGATTCTAAGTGAGGACTTTCTGGCTATACCAAAGCGAGGGACAATCAATATTCACCCCTCGCGCCTACCTTTGTACCGTGGGGCAACTCCAATCCCAGCTGCTCTCTTGTCTGGAGAAAGTAGCACGGCAGTGACGATCCTTTTCACGGTAAAGGCTTTAGATGCAGGTAATATTATTACCCAAAAAGAATTCAGCATTGGAGGGACAGAAACTGCGGCTGAGCTCACGGATCGACTTTTTTTCGAGTCGGGCCCCTTGCTTATGGAAGCGATTGCTAAGCTAAAGGACTCCAGCTTCGTCGGTACAGTGCAAGACGAATCAAAGGTCACTCATTGCAGAAAAATATATAAGAACCAGGGTTTTATTGATTGGAATGCCTCAGCTAAAGAGATCTATAACCGCTTTCGAGCGTTTTATCCCTGGCCTGGATCTTATACCTATTTGGCTGGCAAAAGAGTGCTTATTGAAAGCATGAGCCTTGGCTCTGAAGAGCAAGAAAATGCAGTCACCCAGGTTCGTGCAGGATCTTGTCATTATGATAAAAACAATGAGCTTATCCTAATAAAGGCTGGAGTTGGGTGTATTGGTATCCAGCAAATGAAAGCATCTGGATCCAAGAGCTGTAACGCCAAAAGCTTTTGGAATGGGCATTGTAGTAAGGTTTTTAAATCTTAACCCACCCTGAACAAGCCCCCTTGCTCATGGGAGCTTGGTCGTTGATTGAAAGGGACAGGGGCGAGAATTCCTCTTGCTTTCGAACGTATGGTGGGTGTCACTAAAGGGGAGCGTCTATGAGCCTAGAGTCTAAGCCAGCAAAAATCGTTGTGGCAGCGTCAGGTGCTGGTAGAAGTTTAAAGAATCTGATTGAGGCTCAGAATTTTTATAAAAGCTTTGAAGTTTCGGGTCTTATTAGCTCTAGTGAAAGATGCGGTGCCGTTAGTATCGCAAAAAGCTATCAACTACCTGTTTTTGTAGGCACCTTTGATGGGTCAATTGAGCCGTCTTCTGACCTACTTACTTGGCTTAAAGAAATAGACCCTGAGTGGCTCGTCCTTGCTGGCTTTCTCAAAGTGTTCCCTGTCCTATTCAAAGGGATGAGCTGGGAGCACAAGATCATTAATATACACCCTTCGTTGCTTCCTAAATTTGGAGGCAAGGGAATGTATGGCAATAGGGTTCATAAGGCAGTGATGGAAAGTGGGGAAGCAGAATCTGGGGCAAGCATTCACTTTGTGAATTCTCAGTATGATCAGGGTCAGATTATCGCTCAAGCTAGGGTTCCTGTCCTCAGCAACGATGACGCCAACTCTCTTGCAAAGAGGGTGTTTACGGCTGAATGCAAATTGTACCCGCAGGTGATTGCTGGGCTGATAGCAGGTGAGCTTCCCTTAGCAAGTCAGGAAATAAAAACCTGCTAGGGAATCTGTTGGTTTACGATAATAATCGGTAAAATTTTAATGAGCGTTTTAAGTAGCGCTCTGCGTGAAGCCTCATACAGAAAGTGAGGCGACTGTATAAAGGAGATATAATGAAAATGATTGCTCAGCAACGTAAGGATCAATGGCAGCTCACAGAAGAAAATTATGAGTCTGACTTTTTGCGCTTCCAAGATCGCCAAGCAGGAGTGAGTTTAGTATACGACCCTGAAGAAGAGCGCTATTATTATAATGCGTACTGTGTAGAAGCAAAGGTACTCAAAGAGTTATTTTCTGTTGAGTATCGCTTTTTAGAGGAGGCATTAGAGACCATTAATGATGAATTTGGAACCTGGGAGCTGGTCTCCTATGATAAAAAGAAAAGTGGGTGCGGTAGCTGCGTGGCAAAATAGTCGTGTATCCCATAGGGCCTGGTTTTTCTTGCTCTGGATGCTGGGTACCGATGCTCTTTGTTTATCATCAGACTCCAAGCAAGTAAGCGAAGCACGCACTTGTAAGCGTCACAAGGTTTTAAGCCTGGGCGAGTACCTCAATAAAGAAGACGACACAGTCTTTTCCTTTCTTGCCTCAGCGCAGACGTATCTGCAAAGCATCTCAGCGCGCTCTTTACTGCCTCACTTTCATCCGAAGCTAAATATTAGATTTGAAGATTTGGACAAGGTCATCCAAAGAATGAAATGGGTCGTCGGTGCACCTTTGGAAGTCTCGCTATTTCGACTATGGGAGATTAGCAACCCAAATGAGGCTATTGAAGGCATATTATGCGATGATGATAAGTCTTATAAAATCAATCCACACTATGGTCACAAACAACAGTATGTGGCATGGTTTAGTGTCCTAGGTAAAAAAGAGCTTGGAAGAGTATTTCTTACAATCGTGAAACATGAGGCTAAGTGGAAATTTGGCTTTTTCCATTTTCATAAATGGACTCACATGGAAAAAGACTATGAAAACTACATTAGAGACGGCAACGAAGATATTGTTAAGAAACTGAATATGTCGGCGTATGTAAAATTCAGCCTTGCTCAAAAACTCTTGGAAGGGAACCCCCACTTTCAAATTGAGAAGCGCTTAGAGCTAGATCGTTACATTAAAGAAAATATTAGTAACGAGGAATGGGTTGCCAATATTAGGAATCTTTTTCCTGGGCAGACTATTCTTACTGCTGATAGTGTCTTTGCAAGTTCAGGACTTGGCATACTCCTTAGATTCGAGATAAAGAAAGAGCTTTCAACCGTTCAAATTAGAGAGCATTGTTCTCAGCAGCTTTCCAAGCTAAAAAGTCTAGATTGGTTTGCTAGCATGGACGGAATAAAGTGCAGTTATGTGGTTTTGGGTGAGCCCAAAGACAAAGAAGGACAGTTAGGCAGTATTTACCTACAAAAGCAGAGCACTCAGTAAACTCTCATACAGCATTCGTCTACCTTGCCTATGCTAAAATAGAAGAAGTTACGTTTCTATAGTAAATAGGTAAGCACTAAGCAGTGAATAAAAAGGATCGACTTTTAGCATTACAGTACTCGCTGTATGAGCGAATCAGAAATCGCATTTATAACATTACAGGACCTGATTCGGAAGAAATTCTTGAATATGAGCACTCTTTCTTGAGTAGTCTTCCTGATGCTCACTCAGATGGGAGTGTTTCCGAGTTTAGGAATGATCTTGAAAGCAGTCCCTTCGTTTTGGTTGGTGATTTTCATGCTCTTCCTAGTAATCAGCAAGATTACTTAGATTTGCTCAATTATCTATACTTTAATAAAAATAAGAAAAAACTAGTGGTGGCTTTGGAGTGCTTTTCTATCGATGATCAAGATCCCATTGACTCATACTTGCTTGGAGAGATTGACGAGAAAGAGTTTTTGACCCTTAGTGGTTATGCTAAAAACTGGGGCTTTCCTTGGGACCCGATCAAAAAAATACTTGATTTTGCAAGAAATCAGAATTTGCCGGTCGTTGGAGTTAATGTAGGAAGAGGCGAAAGCTTTTCCTTGTCGCAAAGAGACTACGTATTTGCGAAGCATTTACTCAAAGCTATTAAAAAATACGAAGGTTATCAGCTCATATACCTCGTTGGGGAGCATCACCTTAGTACAGATCATTTGCCGAAACAGATTGTTGAAAACTCAGGTGGTGAATACCTCTACGAAGATTTGATGGTGATTCTATCTAATACAGACAAATATTATTTTGCTTCCCTTGAAGAGGCGAGTGAAAAGCCATCCACTCTTTTCAAGTTAGGAAAAAGGAATTATTGTATTCTTGATACTCCTCCATGGGGAAAATGGCTTTCCTATTTAGTATGGCAAGAGCATTGTGATACCTGTGTTCACCCTTGGATAAAATATGGGGAGGAGCAATTTGCTTATGATACAGATGATTATTTTTTAGAGTGTTTCAATTTTTTTCAAAAATACTTCGGTGAAGGTGAGTCCTACCCTGCTCTATGTAACTTATTTAATAGAATTATTGCAGTGGAAGAGGGCTATTTCAAGGGCCACGAAATGGAAAATACCTGGGGCTTTAAACGGTTTCAGCATTTTGATTCGGCATATTTCCCGGATAAAAAAATAATCTATTGGAGGCCACTTTCTTGGCGTGGAATCATTTCAGCAATAGCCCAGTGCTTGGCCTTCAAACCAGTGGCTAATAACTTAACTAGCGAGCAGACGAGATTTAATGAAAACGTAAATGCTTGTTTGGCGTATTATAGCTTTGAATCTATATTTAACCCAGTTGGCTTTCTTAATCAAAGCTGGATAAAAAAGGTATTGTTTGGTCAAGGGAGCAGCTTTTTGCTCAATGAAAATAGACCAGGTAGCAAATATTTTAGCTCACATTTTCACCCCTATTTATTCAGTCATGGAATCGGGCAGTCCTTAGCAAATCTTCTAAACAAAGGCTTTCAAAACGAGGAAAAATGCTATGCTCATCTGCATAAAATCCTCAAGTCCGATGAATTGATAGGACTATCCTTCATGCCTGAAATTGACAAGTTACAACGGAAAAAACAGGCTTAGTCTTTTAGTTTATACAAACTCCAGGTTTTATTGTCTTTGTCGTAAGGGAACCACTCAACTGACGTGATGGATTCCTTTGTCGCTAATCTTCTTGTTCGAGAAATCAATTTGGTCATTTTTGTTTTGGCTGATTCCCACATCCTATAAGAAACTAAGGGGTAAGGAGGAATATCATAAGTGACCGATATTTTAGTTTCAATATTACAGCAGGTTACGCACTATCTAAGACTTCCAGTGTTGACGGT
>JABSRF010000088.1 GCA_013215275.1 Oligoflexales bacterium
TTCGAAGGGTACTAAAAAGTCCCATATTACAAGGATCATCATAACCTAAACGACATTTTTTGATGGAAACTTCTGATAAAATCTCTCGGACAAGCCATAGGTTAGCAATGGCATCGGCATAGCACGGGAGATGTTGAGTTCTTGCTTTAGGTTGTCAGGGATTTTAGGGACTTGGGGCCCAAGTACCAGTGGCTAATGGACCGTTTATAAAGCACTGGTCTTCATCATTAAATTATGGCTTCGGGTTTCTAGGAAATAGTGTTTTGCGCTCTTTCATTAAGCGTGAGCAATCATAGTCTTCAGAAACGGGGACCAGTATGATCGGAGATTTTTTTGGGTCCTTATCCTGGATGAAAGGGGCATTTGGTATCTTCAAGAATTCAGGAGATGAGCCAATGATTATCTGTTCAGAACGGTCACGCACATGTCCCTCAAGTTTTCCATCCTTTTGTTGGAAAACATGGTAAGCAAAAATCTCTCTCCTAGCAATATAGATCTCCACAGGAAACAACCAGTAAGCTCTAATCTTAACGGTCACACCAGGTTTTCCATCCTGGTCATCGTCACTGAGCCTTGGATCGTTAGGGTCTTGGGGGAAGGGTTCGTTTGCCCAGTCATCCAACTTTACTCCAATGGGAGTTGGTGTTTCCGGTCGGAAAAAACCCCATTTTCCATTTTGCTTTTTTATGTCAACCGGCGTTGATTTAGGCACAATATTAGTGGTCATGGCGTCAGGGATTTTAGTAACGAAGGGTTGGCTGCTAAGTTGCTCTGCGTGGCAGAAGCTCTCTGTCGCAATCAGCTGGTCGTTTTCTATCTTAAGGTCCGTGAAGCCGTAAGTGATGATGAGTGTTCTCATGGTATTGCGAGCAACTTTTTGATTGTAGGCTACAATGTCATAATGTGCATAGCGCCCAACTGCTGACTCCATGAACTCCTCACGAGACAGGTCATTAGCTGCGAGATGACTCGAAAAAGAGATGAAAAGCATAAGCGTCAAAATCTTAGAATGTTTAATGTAATTCATCATTTAGCCGTCCTTGCGATTGTGATCGATCTTGATTTTTAAATTAGGATAATGCTTCTTTTGTAGGGATACTAGTGGAATTTAACGAAAAGATGCAATTGATTGAGCTTAAAGGTATGAATCCAGGATTAACTATGGTAGCAATAGAAGCTTATAAAATAGAGTTAAAGGAGTCGCTTTGTTAGAGCTAGGGATGGAAGTCAACGTTTTTTTGAGGGAATTTTGGCAAAAAAAACCTCTTTTCATTAAAGGGGGACTTAAAAATTTTTCTTCCCCTTTTTCGGAGAATGAGCTAGCAGGACTAGCTTGTGAAGAAGGGTTTGAGTCTCGTCTCGTTATTGAGCAAGGAAAAGTACCTTGGGAACTAAAATCTGGCCCGTTTGATGAGGACACTTTGACATCCCTCCCTAAAAATAACTGGAGCCTTTTGGTGCAAGATGTGGATAAGTGGGTTTCCGAACTATCGGAATTGAAATCATTTTTCCGTTTTGTACCCGATTGGCGTTTTGATGATATTATGGTTAGTTACAGTCCTCAAGGTGGTAGTGTTGGGGCACACCTTGACCATTATGATGTGTTTCTTTTCCAAGTCACTGGTAAAAAACGCTGGAGCATAGAAAGCAAGGCACGACAAAAGGGAGATGATGCTTTTCTCAGCGGAATTGAGCTAAGACAGCTTGAACGATTTGAGCCTGACCACGAGTTTATTCTTGAAGCCGGAGACCTCCTATACTTACCACCCAGGTGCGCTCATCATGGTGTCACTTTAGATCCAGGGATGACCTTTTCGATGGGGTTTCATGCTCCTAGTTATCGGGAGCTTTTAAAAGCGCATCTTGAGTACTGTATCAGTCAAATAGATGAAGATGAGCGTCTTAGCGATCCGGATTTGCAACAAGCTCATCATCCAGCTGAAATATCTTCGGCCACACTCCAAAAAGTTAGCCTGTTGCTAAAACAACTAAGCAGTGCATATGAGGGTCTACCCCATTGGCTTGGAGTTTTGCTTTCGTCCCCAAAAGGACAACACTCGGGAGGCTATGGAGCAGTCCCTCCATCACAGCCATACACCTGGGAGGCTTGTGAGCGTGAGTTAAGAAGCTGCCCATACCTTACGAGGGATGAGTCTTGTCGTATGCACTTTATCGAGCAAGAGCATGGCTTGCTTGTCTTTGTTAACGGTATCGAGATGATGTGCCCTACAAATTTTTTAAATTTTGTGCGCTTGATCAGTGGCTCATATGTTATCGAGGGAAATCAGGTTCTAGATGAAATTCGAAAAGAGCCAAGCTGCAGAGAGTTTTTTCTTGAGTTGCTTAATCAAGGCTACTTTTACTGGAACCAAGAGTGATCACGCTCATCCATTTATGAAGCCCTCTTAGGTCCCAAGCAAAGCCTGAAAAGCAACAAGGATGGTAAAGCCTTTTAGCTTGCCGCTTTGTCTTTCCTTGTTGTTTTCCCAGCCTTCAGGAGGGATCTCTTCGTTGCTGTTTGGGTCGTAACTGGCTTTGTCTTTTATCCTCCAAACATATTGCGAAGACTGATACCTTGCAGTGACTGGCATCTGAAAAGCTATGGTTAAAATATACCCTTCAATACGAGTTTTTAATTGCTCAATACTAGAGCCATAAGTCCTTGGAGGGTCCATCCAGCAAAAAAAAATGCCAGGAGAGATAGCAGTAGAAGTGATGCGTACGCTATGATTGTAGCTTAGTCCATCTTGCTCAAACCGAGAGGGGGTTCTCGAATCATCCTGCTCGTAAACATTGCGACCTGCAATATCAATATAGCTAATGCCCAGAGTAAAGCCGTAACCACCAGCAGGGTGCCTAAGATCCAGCTCTTGAGCACTATACCCCCACCAGGCATTGATCCCTGTACCCTGATAGTCTATTTCCATCTTTTCGCTTTGGTTCGGATTAAATGGGCCTGTGATGACATCTGCACTGCCAATAACAAACCAGCGCCCTTGCATATGGCCGTAACCCACCGAAAGCAATCCGCTGTTGCCCTGAAGTTCGTAGCCTGTTCCTGCTTTGTAGGAGAGTCGTTCACCGGTTAAGCCAACACTCCAAAAATGGTTCTTGTATTCTGCTTCATCGGATTTTTCTAGCTGTGCTAGAGATGGAGCAGCAAAGCAAGTGCAAGTGATGAGGATGATTAAGAAGGGCTTCAAGTGGTACTCTTTTTCTTGATCATTCTGATGATGAGGATGGAGAACTCATACATCAAATAAAGTGGGATAGCCATGCCCACCTGGGAAAGAGGGTCGGGAGGGGTTAAGATTGCGCCCACAAATAAAATACCCACAAGGACGTAACGGCGATATTTTGCAAGCATCTCAGCACTGACCAAATCCAGAATCGCTAATAATACAAGGATCAACGGGGTTTCGAAAATAAACCCAAAACCGAAAATCATGAGCATGAGCATCGACACGTAGTCTGTGATGGTGATGATAGGAGTACCGACTTCCATACCGAGAGTAATCAAAAACTCTAGGGCTAAAGGTAAAATGGCATAGTAGCAAAAGCTAACTCCCGCTACAAAAAGGCCCACGGATGCGAAAACAAAAGGCAAGATATACTTTCGCTCGTGCTTGTAGAGCGCTGGTTCGATAAACCTCCAAAACTGATAAATCCAGACTGGGCATGCAAAAATAATAGCAGTTAAGAAGCCTACCTTTATGCTGGTTATAAATACATCAAGAGGGCCGGTAAAATGCAGAGCATCTTTATTCTGCGGAATCGCTGAGAGTAAAGGCTGTTTGAGGAACTCTATGATTTCCGTTGAAAAAGCCATGGCAATTCCAAAGAAAATGAGCACGGCAATCAGTGATTTGACGATTCTTTGCCTTAATTCAACCAAATGGTCGAATAGCGACATAACCTTGCCACCATCAATGAGTTGCTCTTCTTCTTGCTCTTTGTTTTCAATCTGTTGTGTCACTTAGTGAGCCTCCAGCCAGTTTGATCCATATCCTGCTTCTGTCTTCAAAGGAACTTTTAAGTCCATGGCATGGTTCATTTGATTTTCAATCAATGCCAACAGATCGTCCTTTTCCTTAAAAGGGCATTCGAAAACTAGTTCATCATGCACCTGTAAAAGCATTTTAGCTTTGAATTCTTGCGCGTCCAACACTTGCTTAATATTGATCATAGCTTTTTTCATTAAATCAGCGGCGCTACCCTGGATTGGTGAGTTTACAGCAATGTTTCTGGCGTTAGCTAAAGCTAGATTTCCAAGTGAGCCGTCTAGCCCCTCTATGCTCCGTCGTCTGCCAGTAATGGTCTCGCTGTAGCCATTTTCCATTGCAAATGCAATAGAGTGGTCAATGAAGTCCTTAATCCCCGGGAAGCTACTAAAGTAGCGTTCAATAAACTCCTTAGCCTCTTTCAATTTAACCCCGGTTGTTTTTGCAAGCCGTGAAGGACCCATACCATAAATAATCCCATAATTGATAGCCTTGGCTTTTGATCGGTCCAAGTCATTGACCTCTGACAGGTCCTTTTTAAACATAGTGGCTGCTGTGGCAGTATGGATATCTGCATCACTATGGAAAGCGTTCTGCAAGCCTTGGTCATCTGCCATGTGAGCTAAAATTCTAAGCTCAATTTGAGAATAATCCGCTGAGATTAGGTAGTGGTTAGGTTTGCTAATAAATGCCTGTCTAATTTCCTTTCCCTTTGTTGAGCGAATAGGAATATTTTGAAGGTTTGGGTGGGAAGAGCTAAGCCTTCCTGTAGCGGTTCCTGTCTGGTGAAAACTTGTATGAATCCGTAGGGTGCTTTCGTTAATGAGCTGTGGCAGGGTGTCCACGTAGGTGTTCTTGAGTTTGGTTACCGTTCGGTACTGGAGGATCTTTGCTGAAAGGGGGTGTGCAGATAAGGTCTCTAGCACAGACATGTCAGTAGAGTAACCGCTTTTGGTTTTTTTGATACGCTTTATGCCCAATTGCTCGGGAATCGCTAGTTTTTCATAAAGTATGTATTGTAGCTGTTTTGGAGAGTTAATATTAAACTCTTCACCTGCTAGCTCATAAATATCTTTCATTAAGCCGTTGGCTTCTGTAAACAGAGACTCTGAAATGTTTGCAAGGGACTCAGCATCCACGGAGATTCCTTGTGACTCCATATCTGCAAGAATCGGAATAAGTGGCAGCTCTAGGCTCGCATAAACTTCGTTTAGCTGCGGTGGTAGCTTTTCTTTTAAGGTTTCATGCAGTTTCAAGGCACAATAAGCATCTTCGCATGCATAAGGGACAATGCGATCCAGTGGTACATTGCGCATCGAAATTTCCCCTTTTTTGCCAATCAGGGACTCGGTGGGAATTTTTTTAATCCCTAAATGCTGCTCTGACAATTGGTCTATGCCGAAGCTCCGACGATTTGACTCCAATAAGAAGCCTAGGATCATTGAATCGCCAATCGGAGCACAGACCTCAATGCCAATATTACCTAGCATTTGTAAATCAAACTTTAAATTATGGGCTACCTTTGTTGTCTTTTGGTCTGTAAATACGTCTCTCAGTGATTCTAAAATGAAATTTACCGATAAATCTTCTAGATGTTCAGGGATGATTGGTATGTAAAAAGAGTTTTCAGTCTTAATTGAAAAACTGAGCCCTATTGGCTTGTCATTAGCGATGTCTAGTCCGGTTGTCTCTGTATCAAAGGAAAAGACGTTCTCCTTTTGGAGATGGTGCAAGAACGCAGTAAACTTTTCTTTGGTGTTAACAAGATGGTAAGTTCCAAAAGAGCTTACACTAGGCTCCTTTGGCTTCTCTTCAATGCTTGCATCTAAAGCTTCTACCAGCTTGAGACCACTGCCTACCTTAAGCTTATTCGCATTGTTTTTAATCCGTTTTGCGAGAGCATCAAAATCCATCTCATCGAAAAAATTTAGCAGCCCTAAATTTCCAAGTGCTGCCTGGGAATCAAATGCTGCGTCTTTCAGGTCAATGGGCAAGTCAATATCAGTTTTAATGGTCACGAGCTCACGGGAAAGGAATGCCTGCTCTTTATAGGTTATCAAGCTTTCTTTTTGTTTTTTGTTTCTAATGTCCTCGATGTTTTCGTAAATACCTTCTAAGTTTTGATAAGTGTGAATGAGCTTGGAAGCTCCTTTTTCACCGATTCCTTTGACTCCAGGAACATTGTCCACTTGGTCGCCCCAAAGAGCCATAATATCGATCACTTGGGATGGTGAGCATCCTGAAAAACGAGTGTTCACCTCCTCGACCCCAACTTTTTCACAGGTCCCACCTTTTTTCGGGGAGTACAGAAAGGTATTGGGGGTGACGAGCTGCATAAAGTCTTTGTCTCCTGAAACCAGGTAACAATGATGGGAAGAATCACCCCATTGAGTTGCGATACTGCCAATAATGTCGTCGGCTTCGAACCCATCAATTTTAATGAATGGCATCTTCCAAAGATCAAAAAGTTCGAAAAGCCTAGGAATCTGGAGAGCTAAATCTTCTGGCATTTCGCTGCGATTTGCTTTGTATTCAGAGTATAACTTATGGCGAAAATTTTTTTCTTTAGAATCACAGGCTAAAACTAGATAATCAGGCTGTTCGTCTTCTATGAGTTTCATCAGAAACATTGCACTCCCAAAGATAGAAGAGGTTGGAAAACCTTTGGAATTGCTTAGTGGCCTACGACTCAGAGCATGAAAAGTACGAAAAGCCATTGCCATAACATCGATCACAAAAATCTTTTTCATCGAAAATTTCTTTCAATTGATATACAAGTCTGATGATATCTCTTCTTTAGCCGAGCCCAATCTAGGCGGGTAAATGAAGAAGAAAACCCTACCGCGTTCCTTATAGACGCCATGGGTATGCCCCACGGGGACACCGTCCGCCCTAGTCTAAAGCATGGAAAGTGGATTGTCGCTAGAAGATATCGCATTTTGTATGGCAGCTAAATTAGAAATGTGAAAACCCCGTCTCTTCTGTATTCAGCTTACATTAGGGAAATGAGGGGTTTTCTAACAGTCGTACAGCCATACAATTGCTCAGGTTCACCATCGAGGGTAGCTTAAGGCCCGATTTTACAGGAGAGCATGCATTATGAGCGAAACAGCAGAACTTAAAATCAAAGGTAAGGCCTACCAGCTTCCATTGGTTGAGGGAAGCATTGGAGATTCTGGCCTTGATATTAGAAAGCTCCGTGCTGAAAGTGGCCATATTACTCTAGACTCAGGCTTTGGCAATACTGGAGCTTGCCGCAGTGCGATCACCTACATTGATGGGGATAAGGGAATCCTCCGCTATCGAGGCATTCCGATTGAGGAATTGGCGGTAAAATCAACCTTTGTTGAAACAAGCTACCTGTTGATTCATGGGCATCTACCAACTAAGCAAGAGCTAGAGGAATTTAGTGACAAGCTGCGCTATCATTCTTTGATTCACGAAGATATGCTGCACTTCTACGATGGTTATCCATCAACAGCCCATCCCATGGCGATCCTGTCCTCTATGGTTTGCTCGCTTTCAGCTTATTACCCAGACTCCTTAGATCCAAAAGACCCCGAGCAAGTAGAGCATTTGATTCCCAGAGTTTTATCAAAAATTAGGACCATAGCAGCTTATTCTTATAAGAAATCCATTGGGCAGCCTGTCATTTACCCTAAAAATGCCCTTAGATATTGTGAAAATTTTCTGTATATGATGTTTGCAGTGCCATCTGAGCCCTACGAAGTGGACCCCGAGGTGGCGGCCGCTCTGAATATGCTTTTGATTCTACACGCAGACCACGAGCAAAACTGCTCCACATCTACAGTGCGCTTGGTAGGCTCCTCAGATGCCAACTTATTCGCTTCGATTGCCGCCGGCATCTGTGCGCTCTGGGGTCCTAAGCACGGGGGAGCGAACCAAGCTGTGGTCGAGATGCTTGAGGTGATCAGAAAGAATGGTGGGGATGTTAAGGCAGCCATCGCAGCTGCTAAGGATCGCGACAACCCCTTCCGTTTAATGGGCTTTGGGCACAGGGTTTATAAAAACTTCGACCCTCGAGCAGCAGTGATTAAAGACCTGTGTGATAAACTATTATCAAGGCTGAACCTCCATGATCCTTTATTGGATATCGCAAAACGCCTGGAGGAAGAGGCGCTCAATGATCCATACTTTGTGGATCGAAAACTATTTCCAAACGTAGACTTTTATTCAGGAGTGCTTTACCGAGCTCTTAACATACCAGTTAATATGTATACGGTAATGTTCTCACTCGGGCGGCTGCCAGGATGGATTGCCCACTGGAAGGAGATGCACCAAGAAGGGGATGGTCGCATCGGGAGGCCACGGCAAATATACACCGGTGAAACAAAGGCTTCTTATGTGCCATTGAGTGAAAGAGTCTAGTTTCGCTTCTTCCCCCAGGAAGGCTCTTTTAGCCTTTTCCAATCTTTTGCATTGTAATAATCTGAGTCCTTGCAGTTTGGTTCGTAGAATAAAAGACTTTGTGAGGGTGAGAGTATAGAGCTTTGGCTAGTGTTTTGACTGACTTAATCTCACAGGTTATCATTTTTTTCATAACCACCTTATTCTCAATTTTATAACTTCTCTATTTTCTCGGAAGGTATCCTCTCATGCATGTACGCTTGTTTTCACACACGAAAAGGGTGGACTCCCTATTTACATCAATGCTTCTTTTGTATCTGTTCTCCGGGCAGGTCTTTGCCCAGGCTGACGTAAGCTCAGTGACGACAGAGGTTAGCATTGCCTCACCATCCTTGCTTCAGAGGATGTTTGAAGCTGGGCCGGTGGTGAGTTTGGTGCTGTTCATCTTAGTGAGCATGTCAGTGCTCACATGGGCTATCTTTTTTGCTAAGTGGCTGTATCTTCGCCGTATTGAGGGGAATTGTAAAAGCTTTATCAAGAGCTTTTGGGATAGTCGCTCTCTGAATGACCTAAATGGCAGGCTCAGTGAGCACCCTTACAGCCCGTTGCGTGAAGTTTTTCGCAATGGCTACGCTGAACTAGTTCGCGGGAGCCAGATGAAGGAAAATGCAGTCACCTCTGATATTGCCATTAATGCGGCTGTCGATAACCTGACAAGGACGCTCCACAAATCTAAACAGTATGAAAAAAGGCAGCTTGAGCGTTACCTTCCAGTCTTGGCAATTAGTGCATCGGCATGTCCTTTTATCGGCCTATTTGGCACGGTTTGGGGGATCATGACTGCCTTCGAAGGAATCGCAAGAACAGGCAGCTCAAGCTTAGCAGCAGTTGCACCAGGAATTTCAGAAGCATTGATTGCGACTGCTTTTGGACTAGCTGCGGCAATCCCGGCTGTTGTTGGTTATAATATTGCAGCCAACAAAATCCGTGGAATGATGTCGCATATGGATGGCTTTGGTTATGACTTTTTGAATATCGTAGAACGCTATCTAGTTTCAGATCGCAGTAAGCCGCAAAGTGGTCAAGCATCAGAGCAAGCACCGAGGATTTAGATTATGGCATTTAGATTAGGACCGTCATCTGGGCATGGTGAAGAGCACCAAGATATGGCCGAGATTAATATCATCCCCCTCGTTGATATTATGCTGGTTCTCCTCATTATTTTTATGGTGGCAGCTCCCTTATCAATTAGTGGGATTGGAGTGCAGCTTCCCAAAAGTAAAGCAAAAGGGGGAAGTGTTGACGAGTCTCGAATCATCCTAACCATCGATGCAGAGGGTGGCTTTTTTCTCGATAAGCAAAAGATCCCTTCCGAGCAATTGGAAGCCAAAATGATGGCAATTTTTGCAGTTCGTGACAAAAAAGAATTATATATTAGGGCAGACAAACGAGTGCGTTATGGCAGTGTGGTCGATGCGATGGGGGCTGCAAAGCTAGCAGGAGTTTCTAAGCTGTCTATGTTGACGAGTCCGCGCCAAGCTTCGGCACAAAAAAGCGATAAGACTAAAGCTTTGTAGGCACTGTGATCGGAGAAGATGTTTGGGAAATAAAAACATAGATACGCCTGAGGCTGCAAAACTAGAGGGAAAGATACTAAGGTGGATCTTACTCATTTCCCTTGTGTTGCATGTTGCAGGATTTTTTTTGAACCCTAGTAAATGGTGGGATCGTACCCCCCCTCGACTTGAGGAGTGGGCAATTGAAGCTGATATTTCTGGTTTAGAGCTACCCAAAGGCAAGGAGCACAAGCCAGCAAAAAGTGAACAAAAGGAAAAAGATACTAGGCGCATGCTGCCACAGCTTCCCAAGAAATATGCTGTTAAAGAAAAGCAGGAGCAAACACAAAACTCAGACGATAAAATCATTCCTGAGGAGAAAGAGGGTGATAAGCCCGATAAGAAAACTGAAGAGGACCTTGCTGCCTCTAAAGCAAAGCCTGAGGATGATGCGACAAAACTGTTCAAAGAAGAGTTGATAAAGCGGCTTAAAAAAGAGCAGGAGAGGCAAGAAAAGTTAGCACAGGAAAAAGAAAAAAAAGAAAAGCAAAAAATAGATTCTATTATAGCTAAGCGCAAAGGTGAGCTTGCCGGTGAATCCTCAGCCCATAAGGGGAGTAAGGTTACCAAAAATCACCCTTATATTGTTGCGGTTACTGAAAAAATTAGGAGGACCTATAGCCTTCCTGGTGTTTATCGTATTGAAACTGGGCAAATGCCGATTCTTGTCATTGTGATTGGAAAAAGTGGGAAAATTGAAGAACTAACCCTTTCTCAATCTTCGAACAATGTTGCTATGGATAAACTTGCTTTAAAAACAGTTCAAGATGCAGCTCCTTTTCCTAGGCCCCCGAGAGAGATTTTGGGAAAGCCGATACGCTTTAGGTTTGACCCAAGCCCTATGTAATTCCTAAGGAGGATTCGTGAAAATTAAACTCATTTTGTTACTAGCTGCGCTTTCTTCTGTGCTGACACCCAAGCCAGCAAACAGTCAGTCAGGGGCCATCGTTGTCGATATAGACAACCCTAAATTTCGGAAGCTGGTGGTTGCGACTCCTAGCTTTACGGTTTCCCCACAGTCAGATAAAAACTTAACGAATTGGGGTAAGAAGGCATCTGAAGACCTTGCAAAACTGCTTGAGTTTAGTGGTTATTTTAGGATCATTGATCAACTAGCTTATCAAGGAATCAAATCAGCTCAGGGGTCTAAGCCAGCTAAGAGCACCATCGCTGGTTTTGAAGGCTATAATTTTTTGGAATGGAAAAGCATTGGAGTCGAGTCCTTAACAGTTGGTAGTATTAATAGGCAGGAAGACGGGAGCTATCGGATTGAGCTGCGCACAGCAGACCTAAACAAGGGAGAGAGGCTGGTCGGTAAGGCCTATACCGTGAAGGACCTTCAAGACCTTGATATGGTCCTTAAACAGTATGTTGATCGGGTGTTGACTGCTTATACGGGTAAACCTGGAATCTTTTCGAGTAAAATCGCTTTCATCGGACGAAAGTCAAAAAACTCTGAAAAGCAAGTTTATATATGTGATGTTGACGGTAAGAACCTGCGTCAGGTCACCTTTACAAAGTCCTTGCACCTCGCACCGTCTTGGAGCCCGGATGGGTCGAAGCTCTTATTTACCTCCTACGAGTCTGGCAACCCAGACCTATACATGCTTGACTTAAAGACCAATAAAGTTGAAGGCTTGGCGTCGTATAAAGGCCTAAATAGTGGAGGGGTTTTCTCTGCAAATGGCAAGTTGGTGGCTTTTTCAGGCTCAATCAGAGGAAATACTGAAATATACCTCAAATCCCTGCAAAAGGCAGGACACAGAATGCCTTTGTTGCAGGGGCATGGCATTGATGTTGATCCAGCTTTCTCACCGGATGGCAAATGGCTGGCTTTTGTATCGGGGCGCTATGGCAACCCTCATATCTTTAGAGCGCAGTTGGCATGGAATGCTGATAAATCTCAAGTTAAGGTGGTTGGTGACAAACGATTAACCTATGCCGGGTGGTACAATGCAACCCCTGCATGGTCTCCTGATTCAGAAAAGATTGCCTTTGCAGGATTTGACCGAGACATAGGTCGTTTCGACCTGTTTCTAATGAACCATGATGGAACGAAGCTGGAGCGGCTAACCATTAAATCTGGTGACAATGAGTCTCCATCTTGGTCACCAAATGGCCAGCTGATTATGTTCCATTCCAACCGGATCGGAAGCTCTAATCACAAAGGTCCGTCTCAGTTATATATTATGAATCGAGATGGCAGCCATCAAAGAAAGATCAGCACTGGCTTGTATCAAGCGCAGACTCCGCGCTGGGGCCCCTTTTTACTCAATTAGTTTTTAGGTAACCTTCTAATTTCATACTGATGCCCAGCTTCCCAGGTGCCTGGCATAGTATGTCTCTCACCATCAGGCCATACCACCTTAAGCTCAGAGGCACTGCTTGATTCACCCAAGCCAAAGTGAACCATCAAAGGGTCGAAACTCTGGTAGCCGCCACTGGCTTTTACCTCCCTTAATTGAAGGCCCTTAGCAGTCTTCAAATAAATTTTAGAGCCTACCCCAAAGTGGTTGCCCTGAAAGTCTCTTAATTTGAAGCTAATAGAATGGTTGCTCGTTTCGTTTTTGTAAACCTGGACTGGTCCTGACGATGAATTGCCGATGATATCGAGGTCACCATCAAAGTCAAAATCGATGAGAGCAAAGCTAAACAAGCTAAAGGGATCGGTAAGCTGCTTTTGCCATTGAGCCTCTTTGAAGGTGGCATTACCCTGATTGTACATAAAGGTATTCCAGCCAGTTTTTTGTGACCTTATGGCCCCTTCGCTATTGATGATATCTTGAAAACCATCTGAATCTAGATCAACAATCTTTGTATTCCACGTCCAGCCTCCAGGGTGCACAAAGCTTCCCGGTTTTGTGCTGTTGATATCCACCAGCTCACTCTTCTTATTCTGAATATAGACAAATGCCATGTCCTCTTGCTTTATTTGGGACATTTTCTCTAGCTCTTTCCTATTTAGGGATGTGGACTTCTGCTCTAATATCTTGCAAATTTCAAAAATCTTCTGATCGAAATTTAGCCTATCACATTGAATGTGTTTCTTATTTGATATGATCAGAAGTTTCCATCAAAAAATGTCGTTTAGGTTATGATGATCCTTGTAATATGGGACTTTTTAGTACCCTTCG
>JABSRF010000089.1 GCA_013215275.1 Oligoflexales bacterium
GGAGGCCGTTAAGAATCCATTTGAGACCGTGACCGAGGTCGTAAGATTAAGATCAACCTAAGAGATTAGGGCTATAAAACTCCTTTAGAGCCTTCCATCACTTCTCGGACGATTCCTGGGCTTGGCAAGCAAGTGACAATGACGTCCGTCTCGGACGTAAGCTTTGCAGGGTTATCTGCCCAAGTAGCTCCCTTTGCTATAAGTGGCTCAGCCTTAGCTTTTTCTAAATCGTGAATATAAAGATCTAATCCATCTGCGAGTAAACTGTTTGCAAGTTTGTAGCCGACATTTCCCAGACCAATAAAGCCAATTTTCATGCGCGTGCCTTTTAATCATTTGATTCATCTAAGCATTCTCTTATTTTTTAAGATCTTAAACACTGGAAGCTAAGAACGTCAAGGTGGTGCCATGCATGCGATAAGCGGTATTTAAGCCCCTTAGGGCAGTGCATTATGGTCATGAAAGCGTCATGCGCATCAATGCACTAGGACTTGCAAGAATAGATTGGTGGTGTCTCATGGTAATGAAAGTGTCACCCGACTAAGCGGAGTGCATGGAGGGAACCCTTGCGCGCTATCTAAGGCTACACGAGGGACCTTGACCGATTAATGCTCTTCGTGAAGGGCCTTCTCAAGGAGTGGGTCAGCAATGCTCAGCATTGGAACCTTTTTGCCAAACTGAAAGATGCTGAACAAGAATAGGCCAAGGAAGCCAAAGAAGACGCCTAGTTCAATCCAAGGGAAAACCCAACTTTTTCCAGCAGGCTGAACTTCAGGGATAACCACAAGGAGGTAGTTGATCCACTGTGCGAGTAAGATGACCACTGCGACGGGAATCGTAATAGAGCCTGCCCATTTGCTTACCCTAGGAATCATGGCAAAGAAGGGAAAGAAAAAGCTTAGGAATAAAGAAGCAATCACCATATAGATCCATGGAGCTTCCATTCTAGTGAGGAAATAAGAGGTTTCTTCGGGAACGTTTCCATACCAATAAGTCAGGATATGGGCATAAGTGAGGTAGGCAAAAAAGACGGTAAAACCGAACATTAGCTTACCCACATCATGAAACTGCTGTCTCTTTATGTATTGTCCCACTTGTGTGTCCTTGAGGTAGAACATAATAATCAGTGTAAGAGCCATGAGCGTCTGCATCATAATTGCAAAACTCCAACCTCCCCAAAGGGTTGAGAACCAGGTAGGAGCAAGGGACATGGTGAGGTCGAAGGCTATCAAAGAAAAGGTAAGAGAGTAGACGACGAGGATCGGTGCAGACCAATACTTTAATGTTGCCTGTGCCTCCTTGCCTAAACGCTTTGCTTCGTCCTTATTCCCCTCCACTAAGGCAAGGTCTCGCTTACTGGTGAGTTTCAAGTGCCACCTAGTGAAACCAACCGTAAGAATGATGGCAAAAATGTCCCTAATCATCATAAAGTCGTACTGAAGCCAAATGTTTTTTCCATGAAAATGGTCGAGCATGTGAGGGTCAGCAACCCATTTGTAAATTTTGCCAGCTCCAAGTTGGTCAAGCTTGATTGCCAATAGGTAGACGATAAAAATGCCGGAAGCCCATGGCACAAAGGCACCAAAAGACTCGTGGATGCGCTTAATTGGGCGCCCCCAAGTAGCTCCCACTACATCCTGCATGTTACCAAATGCAACCCCACCTAGGGCTAAAGAAAAGAAAAACATGAGGTTAAAAAGCAAACTGCCCCATGCGCGGGTAGGTTCAACAAAGAGCCCAACACCAAAAACCACGACTCCAATGGCAATGGCAAGTAAAATACCGCTTTTTCCCGCACCTGATAACTCGAGGAAAAAGCTGTTCCTTTTTTCGTATAAATCATCGTTATGTTTCATTGCTCAACCTTATCCACCATGGTTTGATTCTTGTACGTTATAAGACCAATTTCAGAGCAAACTCTTCTTACTGTGATTCCTCTTCGCTTTCGTCGCTTCCACCTTGTTCCTGACTCTGGGCAGAGCCTGCCTTATGCAAGGTACGAAGGTGCAAGATGATCTTCCATCGCTCGTGGGTGTAAGTTTCAGCACCACGGCTTGGCATGATGGGACCTCCCACGGTAATCTTATGGAAGAAAAAACCATCTCGGCGCTCAGCATAAAGCTCGTTTGTTAAGTCAGGTGGTGGTGGGTACTTGTCAGTAACCGTTCCGTCTCCTTTGCCAGTTTTACCATGGCAAGGGCTGCAATTGGTTTCATATAGGACTGCCCCCTCTTCTCTAGCAATTTCTTGGGACTTTTTGCTCACTTGATAGTAAGGGTTGCTCAAAGTTTTTTCCCAAATCTCCACCTGATCCTCTGGGGGATACAAAGGAGCGTTTTGAGCGACACTCCCATTTGGCGGATCGAGATAATCTTGCTGCGGTTTCACCGTTGGAGCATCTGCCATGTCTGGCATGTAAGTTAGTTTTGTCTGGTTTGGATCGTTCTTACAAGAAGCCATCACCAAGACCAGGCTTACGCTTAAACATTTAAAGAAAGAACTATTCCACCTCATCCGCGAACCTCATCTAGTTGGTATCTTAAGTGGTACTGTAAACTTCTTCAGCGCCAAACTCTTTGAGAAGTTTCGCTTGTTGGCTGTCAATGCTCACCCCAGGGACGAATACAGCAAAGCGATCATCGGTTGTGCGCGTATCAAAAACCGTTGCCTTAGGGTTGGGAAATCGTCCCATCACAAACATTCCAACTATGGTCGCGATTGCACCCAAGAGGATCATAAGCTCGAACCCGAAGACCACGTATGCTGGCAAAGAGTAGACGCCAGCAGTCTTTCCACCCACCACGAGTGGCCAATCGTAGTCCATGGCAAGAGGCATCGCAAAACCTGTGAAAACCCCAGTCAAGGCCCCGGTCAAGGTGAACCACCGAACTTGGCTAATACCGTACTTCTTCTCTGCGATATGAATCAGCTCATGATAAGACGTATGGCTGATGATCTCGTGGTCTTTGAAGTCATCTCGCTTTTCAATCGACTCAGCAACTTCACAAACATCATCAAGGTAGCGATATATCGCAACGATTCCATTATTTCTAACTTTGTTCATGGTCAAGGCTCCCTTATTAACCTTTTACTTCTTTTAATTTAGTCTTTGGTCGCAAAGGCTTTGGCATAATAAGCTTCAATTCCGACATTGAAACGAATGGGAAGAAGCGACAGAAAATGAGTAGCCAGGTGAAAAACCAACCAAAACTGCCAAGAGTGATTGCGATTTCCGTTAATGAGGGTTCGTAGTGCCCCCAAGAGCCAGGAACAAAGTCTTCAACCAAACTAGAAACAATGATGTTATATCGCTCAAACCACATACCGACGTTGACTAAAACACAAACAATGAAGCAGATGGTTTGGTTGTTTCTGGCCTTTTTTGACCAAAAAACCAGAGGGAATACGCAGTTGCAGAAAACCATTACCCAAAAGTAAAAGGAGTAAGGGCCAATAGCGCGTTTTACGAAAATTGCCCATTCAAATGGGTTGCCACTGTACCATGCAACGAAGAATTCAATGCCGTATGCGTAAGAAACGATTGTGGAGGTCAGCAGGGTTAGTTTAATCAGGGCTTCAAGGTGCTCGGGACGTATGAATCCTTCCATTCTAAACATGCGTCTAAATGGCAGCACGAGGGTGTAAACCATTGCGCAACCGGATAAGATCGCACCAGCCACGAAATAAGGAGGAAAAATCGTGGTATGCCAGCCAGGTTGCACCGACATAGCAAAGTCCCAAGAAACGATGGAGTGAACTGAAAGTACCAGTGGGGTTGCCAGAGCTGCAAGGAAACCGTAGCCCGCCTCGTAATGGTGCCACTGCCTTAAGGTTCCTGTCCAACCGAATGAAAGAAAGGCAAACATCGCTCTCTTGTAACCTTTCACGCGGTCTCTCATGGATGCTATATCTGGCACCAGGCCCATGTACCAAAACAAGAGAGAAACAGTTAGGTAAGTAGAGATGGCAAAGACGTCCCAAAGTAATGGGGATCTAAAGTTGACCCAAAGGTTGTTCGTGTTAGGGAGAGGAACCATCCAATAAGCTGCTAGCCAGACCCGTCCAACGTGAATTAGGGGAAAGAGACCTGCTGTAATAACAGCAAATACAGTCATGGCTTCCGCTGAGCGGTTAATACTATTACGCCACTTGGCTCGAAATAAGAAAAGGATCGCCGAAATGAGAGTGCCAGCATGACCAATACCGACCCAAAACACGAAGTTGGTGATATAGGTTCCCCAATAGACGGGTGCATTCAAGCCTGACAATCCCATTCCATAAGTAATTTGCAGAGCCCAGGCGATTATTCCTATGATCAAGAACACCAAGGATAAGCTTAAAGCTACATAATAAGATGGATGGGGTTTCCCTGTAGCCTTTAAAATCCCATCATTCACATCGGAAATTGTTTTGTCCCACACTAACTCGTCACTCATTGACGCTCCGCTCCTGGCATTGTTAGGTTACAAGAAAGACTGAGTTAAATAGACTCAGTGTCCTTTATTTGAATGGCCATGCCCTTGTTGCTTACCAAAGCCTGTAGCAGGCTCATCATGGGTAATCTGAGCTAGGTAATTAACATTTGGTAATGTTTTAATTCCGTAGTGACCGTGGTCCGGATCTCCACCTAGCATAAGATAAGCCCTGAAATTCTTTCTTTCTTTGGAAACCTTGCTCTGTGCGTCATTCAAGTTGCCAAAGCTGATCGCATCTGCGGGACAAGTTTGCTGGCAAGCTGTTTTGACCTCACCATCGTTGACCGTTCGTCCTTGTTCTTTGGCAAAATGCTTTGCATCACGTAGGCGTCCCACGCAGAAGGAACACTTCTCCATCACCCCTCTGGTTCTGACGGTGACATCAGGGTTCAAGGCACGAGGGTTACGGTCTTGACCTCTTTTACCCATGGTGCCCCATTTGTGAGTCCACCAGTTGAAGCGCCTTACTTTGTAAGGGCAGGCATTCGCACAATAACGGGTACCTACGCAGCGGTTATAGGTCATGGAGTTGATGCCTTCTGCATCATGGGTCGTTGCAAACACTGGGCAGACTGCTTCGCAAGGAGCATGGTTGCAATGTTGGCACATAACGGGCTGGAAAGTGGCCGATGGGTTGTCAATCTCGCCATAAAAATAGCGATCGAGACGAATCCAGTGCATCGTGCGCCCAAGCAAAATCTGATCTCGGCCCACTTGAGGGACGTTGTTTTCAAGGGAGCAAGCGACCATGCAAGCGCCGCAGCCATTACACTTATCGAGGTCAACGGACATGCCCCAATGGTGGGCAGCTTTTTCTAGTTTTGGGAACAAGTCTGGTACCGTGTCTAAGTCCACGGTCTTGTTCTGGATCTTTTTAGCCTTGGCGAGCGAGTATTTCTTTACGATTTCATTACGGTTCGCGATATCGTTTTGCTTTTGGGTTGCTGCAAGACGATACCACTCTTTTGTTGGGGTAACCTGAACCTCCTGCAATGAGGTGACGGGCTCTCCGCTTAGTGGATCTGACTTTTTGGCGTAAACAGTTAGGGGGTCGATTCCGTTGTTGTTTGAAATTGTGCTGCGCTCATCCTTGTGGCCATTACCTCTGGGAACCACAAGAGTATCAGGTTGCAAGCCCGGTAAAGGGTAGGCCGCTGCTTTTAACGTGCCAGCGCTGCTTGTCACCTCAACCATTTGGTTTTGCTTGATTCCGAGCTTTTTCATGGTTTTGGGGTTTATGGCAAGCCAGGTATCCCATGCTACCGTTGTTAGGCCATCACCAATTTCCTGTAGAACAGGTAAGTGAGCACCACGGCCGTCCTGTAGCCTATAATCTAGGGGGCTCAACAGAACAAACCCGCTTTTACTTTTGGGTAGCGAGTCAAAGTAGCTACTCAATTCTTTTAAGTCACCTAAGGTGCGGCTAGCTAAAGAGCCGGTGAAGCCCCGTTTAAGGACAAATTTGAAGAAGACATCATAGTCGTGCCTTACTCCAGAGATTTCATAAATTGCTCGCCACTTTTCCTTGAGATAAGCTTGATAGTCTTTGTAAGGAAGGCTCTTGTCCATATAGGCAAGAATCCAAAGCAAAATATCCTCTGCTTGGCGGCTATTTGTTGTAGACCTTACCGTGGGCTGTCTCGTTGACCACACACCAGCAATGCTCTGCTCATCACCCCAAGCCTCAAGGTAGTGATGGTTGGGTAAGACGAACTTGGCAAAGTGATCGACTTCATTCGGGAAGGATTGAATTGAAATAACAAGTGGGATATTTTCCAGTGCTTTTTCTACAGCCCAGGAGTCAGGGCTTGAAAACGCAGGGTTGCTTTCAATGACGATCAAAGCGTCAAATTTGTCAGCGTTTTCAAGAAAGCGCTTTAAATCTCCTGATTTTACAGGTGAATTCATCCAACCTTTTTCAAACTGTAAGGTCCTGCCATAGGCTCCAGTTAGTTGGTTAGCCATGATAGCAGCAAGCTGCAATAAGGTGGCATTTTCATCAAAGTTTGAACTGCCTCCCGCTACGACAACAGAAGGCTCCTTGAGCAATTTATCCGCTAAGTCGTCAAAGACCGCTTTAGTCACACCAACATCTGCATAAGCGCTGCTTAACGAAGAAGCATGCTTATCTAAAACTGCTTTGATGTTTTCTCTGGCAGCAGGAGACCCTTTGGATGCAGCATTTTCAAAAAGAGATTTCACCAGCAATAGAGTCGATGTTGTCTCAGTACCAGGTTTAATAATATGACGTTTATCAGCGTTGGTGCCGGTCAAGGAATAGTTTGACTCTAGCTGTACAAACAGACCTTTTTTACCATTCTTATATGAATGGGATAGAGAAAATCCCTTTGAGTGATAGACTGGTGAGGTGCCGACTTCAAGAAAATCAGAGCCGATTCCAATAATCACTTTTGCCAAAGGAAGCTCTAAGCGTGGTAGGTCAGCGTGTCCGAAGGCCAACTCATGGGCTTTGGATATTGATGAGAAAAGGCCATTGGATTCCCAAGTGTAAAGGTGCTCCTTGGAGGATCCGAGTTTTTCTAAAACTTCGCCCAAGAACTCATCACTATGCCCGGTAGAGCCACCAGTAAAGATAGCTACATTAGTTTTTCCTTTGAGCTGATCGGTAATTTGGGCAAATGTTTCATCCCAGTTAGCTGGGTCAAGGCGCCTACCATGACGGATATGGGGCCCCTTCAACCGCTCTGGGTGATAGAGGCCTTGGATGCTTGCCTGACCCATCGCACACAGGGCTCCCTGGCTGATTGGGTGCTCGTCGGCTCCCTCTAATTTTACAGGGCGTCCTTCACGAGTTTTGACGACAATTCCACAAGCCGAGGCACAGTCGCCGCAGGTGGTGGCATAGTGAGTTGCAACCCCTGGAACCTGGTCGATGGGCTGTTTTACATATGGGATGGCTGTTTCGGCAGGCCTTCTTACACAGGCAGTAGCACCAAACATCGCACTAGCGCTGAATAAACGCATAAAGTCGCGACGGTCTACAGGAAAAGGCTTACCTTTACTGTCTAGCTTTGCCCCTTGCATGGAAGGCTCATCAGCTTCTAGCTCAGGCATGCGTTCGTCGGCAGCCATATAATAGGGCCCAGGAACAGTATCCTTGGCAGGTGCTTCAAAGTCGCCCTCAGGTGCAAAGACATGGGGCTTGTGTTCGAGTTTTTTTAGTTCATCGTTGTCATGTTCCAAGCTCAAAGCATCATCTCCCGCAGGGTGGTTTTACACCGACATGTGTATTAATAGTGACAAGTATTACAACTAACTGGGGCGTAAGTTACGGCAGGTTTCCCATCTTTTGCCGGTGTCTTGACTTGGTTGTGACAACCTATGCACCAGCCCATTTGCAGGGGAGCCCATTGCTCTGCCGTGCCCATTTCCTTGACGGGGCCATGGCAAGCCATACATACTTCATCGGGGCTGTCTGCAAGTAGAAGTTTGCCATCATCACCTTTAGCCTGCATATGGACTTTGTGACTGAAGCGTACATAATCGGGTAAATCATGCACCTTAGTCCATTCGATGGGCTCATTTTTATCATATTTTTCTTTGAGGTACTTGATTGGCTCGGCATCTGTATTGACAAACTTATGGCATCCCATGCAACTTGATGAAGCTGGGATTCCAGCTGCTGTGGAGCGCCTGGCAGATGAGTGGCAGAATTGGCACGGTATCTGCCTGTCTCCAGCATGAATTTTATGGCTGAATGGAATGGGCTGATCTGGGTGGTACCCCTGCCCAATCATACTCTGGGTGGAGTCATCTACGTGGTCTCCAGGTGTCCACATCCACCAAGAATAGGCGTGAGAGGAAACAAGAAGTGTTATCACCAAAAAAAAGCTGTGAAACGGATGCAACACTGAACCCCCTTAAACTATTACAGATACAATTGGGACTACCCAGTATGTTCGATGAATATCATCTAGCATTATTTCTATATCTGGTCCAACAATTTTACATGAGTTTCCAAAAACTTTAAGTGCCTTTTACTCGCCACAAGGAATTTGCTTGCTTTATTCTCGATAAAACAACTTCCCAAACAATTCTTACGGAGGCTTTTTAGAGTGTTTCAAATCGTATCGGACTTTGTCCCTAGTGGCGATCAGCCGCATGCAATTGAAGAGATTGTGTCAGCTTTTCAAAGTGGAAAAAAGGACCATGTTTTGCTGGGAGTGACGGGCTCAGGGAAAACATTCACGATGGCAAATGTCATAAAGAAGTTAGAGGCTCCCGCCCTTGTGATTGCTCCTAATAAAACCCTAGCAGCTCAGTTGTACCTGGAATTCAAGTCGTTCTTTCCTCACGATGCAGTCGGGTACTTTATCAGCTATTATGATTATTTTCAGCCAGAGGCCTATGTTCCCACCACAGACACCTATATTGCAAAAGATAGCTCTATTAATGAAGACATTGATAAGATGCGACATGAGGCCACACAGTTTCTTTTTGAAAAGAAGCAATCTGTTATTGTCGCTAGTGTAAGCTGCATCTACGGTCTCGGGTCTCCTCAAGCTTACTTACAGCAGGTCCTTAAATTAAACGTTGGGCAGGAAATTGGTAGGGACGAAGTTCTCCGTGCCCTGATAGATATTCAATATAACCGTAATGATATGCAATTGCAAAGGGGACATTTCCGAGTTCGAGGGGATACGGTTGATGTGCTGCCTGCACATCAAAAAGATGAAGCTGTAAGGATATCTTTTTTCGGTGACGAAGTCGAATCATTGCATTTAATCGATGCACTGACTGGTAAGCGCCTTAGCTCAGCTTCAGAAATTTCGATTTACCCTGGCAGTCACTATGTAACGGAAAAAACATCGATCCAGAAGATCGTCAGTGAGGTTTTGAATGACCTCGGAATCAGACTTCGGGCTTTGCATGCTGAGAACAAATTGGTGGAAGCGCAGCGATTAGAGCAACGGACCATGCAAGACGTAGAGGCTTTTGAGCAACTTGGTTTCTGCCCCGGTATTGAGAACTATTCTCGATATCTAACGGGAAAGAAGCCAGGTGAGCCACCTCCCTGCTTGCTAGATTACTTTCCAAAAGATTTTCTGACGATTATTGATGAGAGTCATATCACTGTACCGCAGATTAGGGCTATGTTCCGGGGGGATCGTGCCAGGAAACAAACCCTAGTGGACTTCGGGTTTCGCTTGCCGTCAGCGCTCGACAACAGACCGCTTTCGTTCGATGAGTTCAAAGAGCGTTGTAATCAGGTGCTCTATGTTTCAGCAACTCCTGGTCCCTATGAGTATGAGGTGGGTGGAGATCAATTTTCTGAGCAGATCATCAGGCCCACTGGCTTGCTTGACCCAGAGATAGAAGTGGTGCCAGCCTCTACGCAGGTCGATGACCTTGTAGGGAGAATGAAAATCGTTATCAATAAAAAAGGGCGTGTGTTGATCACAACCCTCACCAAAAAAATGGCCGAAGACCTATGTAATTATTACCAAGAGATGGGGTTCAAAGTCCGTTACCTTCATTCAGATATCGACACTTTGGACCGAGCTGAACTGCTAAAAGAGTTGAGGCAGGGTGTTTTTGATATTTTAATTGGAATAAACTTGCTCAGGGAAGGCCTTGATTTGCCTGAGGTGCAGCTCGTAGCTGTGATGGATGCTGATAAAACTGGCTTCCTGAGGTCTCGAAGTTCGCTGATTCAGATTGTTGGTAGGGCTGCCCGAAACTCCGAAGCAAAAGTTATCTTCTATGGAGACTCTGTGAGTGATGCAATGGAAGAAGCTATGAAGGAGACGGAAAGAAGGAGAGAGATCCAGCAGATTTATAATAAGCAGCATGATATCGTTCCTAAAACAGTTCTAAAGTCGGTTGGTGAGGATTTGCGAGCTGTTTATGGTCTTGTTAAAAAAGAAAAACAGGCAGAAGCGGGTCAAAAACTTGATGATTTTAATCCCAGTGAAAAAATGGAGGCTTGGAAGGTTTCGAATTCAAAGCAGCTTGAGTCTCTTATCAGGAAAAAAACCAAGGAAATGCATAAAGCTTCAGGCTTACTTGAGTTTGAAAAGGCTGCAGTCATTCGCGATGAGCTAAAAGAGATGTCTGCAGTCTTGCTCATCATTGCAGGGGATCAGTAAGCTTACAAAGAGGTAACGAGTTGAATGACAACCAATCAAATATATGAAAAATTGAAGCACCTTCCTGATGAAAGTGGGGTCTATTTATTCAAAGATCTCAATCAAAAAATTATTTATGTTGGAAAAGCAAAGAGTTTAAAAAAAAGAGTCCCTAGCTATTTCAGAAGCGAGGCTACCCTCCTTCCTAGGACTAGAGCACTGGTGTCAGAAATTCGTGATATGAGCGTCATGATCGTAGAAACTGAGGCAGATGCTCTGTTGCTCGAACGGACACTCATCAAACATCACAAACCTCCTTTTAATGTCCTTCTCCGAGATGATAAGGAATATCCATTCATAAAGATTGATATCCAAAATGAATGGCCAAGAATTAGGAAGGTTCGCAAGAGGAAGTCCGATGGTGCCCTCTATCTTGGCCCTTTTCCCTATGTGAGCCAGCTTAACCTGATGCTAGACACGGTCATGAATTCCTTTCCTTTGGTGCGATGTAGTGTTTATGAATTCGAACGAGCAAAAAGACCCTGCAATTATTATCATATGAAAAAATGTTTAGGTCCTTGCACCCTGAAGGTAGATTCAAACGAATACAAGAAAACAGTGCTAGCTGCAGCTGAGGTGATTAAGGGGAATAACAAAGATGTGGTAGAAGACCTCAAAAGTAGGATGAGGGAGGCTGCAGCAGAATTGAATTTCGAGCTAGCTGCGCAGCTTAGAGATCAGGTTGCTGCTTTATCTGATTTTCACAGCAGGCAGTCGGTTGTTTTTACAAAAGTAAAAGATGCTGATTCCATTGGTTTTTTTCAAGATGGGCAACAGTTGTCGTTGCATGTCTTAATCGTGAGAGACTACTGCTTGGTAGGCCACGATCATTTTGACTTAAGTTTGCCTCTGCAGACTAAAGAGGAGGCATTGATTGCATTTTTGATGCAGTATTATGAAAACCGAGAAGTTCCGAAGGTCATCTTTGTTCCTTTTTCTATTGCCAACAAAGGTAGCCTCATCCTTGCTTTAGACAAGAAAGATATCGATATTAGAAAGGCAAAAGAAACAGAAGAAAAAGAGCTGCATTTTATGGCCTGCAGGAACGCACGGTTTCTTTATGAAGAGTATCACCGGAAAAAACAGAAGAATCTAATCGTCCTTGAATCGACAAAAAAGCTTTTGAGCTTAAAGAAAATCCCTTATTGGATCGAATGTATCGATATTTCTCATATCCAAGGTACCGCAACCGTAGGCTCTGTGGTTGCCTTTAAAAATGGCAGCCCTGAGAAATCCCTTTACCGGATGTATAACTTACATGATCAAGCTGAAAAACCTGATGACTATGCATGTATTCACGAAGTGGTTAAAAAACGTTTAGAGAGAGCTCAGAAAGAAGAGGAATTTCCAGACCTCATCATTATTGATGGAGGCAAAGGCCAACTGCATGCTGCTTTAGACGCAAAAAAGGAACACCCTGATATAGCAATCGAATTTGTAGGCTTGGCAAAAAGTAGAGCACAAAAAAGTTCATTGGAGGGCGATGGGTCCCTGCAGCACTCTTCTGAAAGGGTCTTTAAACCAGGGAGCAAACAAGCGATTGCTCTGGAAAGAGGGAGCAGTGTTTTTAGGTTTATGACACAGTTGCGAGATGAAGCACACCGCTTTGCAATCACACAGCATCGACGGCGTCGCAGCTCTCTACGTCAATCATCAGCATTGGAACAAGTAAAGGGTATTGGCCCAGCTCTGCGCAAGCGTCTATTTGAGACCTTTGCAGATATGGAAGGAATTCAGAATGCTAGTTTGGAGCAGCTGGTTGGGGTAAAGGGCCTTACAGCAAAAATTGCAAAAGATTTGTATGAGCTTTTGCATAAGAAGGAAAGTTAAGGTCAGGCTAATGGTCTTTGTTCCTTAAGCAATCCGGTACTGCGTGTGCCCCCCCGGCCTTGCAAAGTTAATAAGATCACGATCGTTATTCGACTGAGCATTGCTCGGTGTTCTGCCTCCCGTGTGACCCCAAACGGTCCGATCTGAGCCAAAGAGTCGCAGCAAAGAGAGTTGCAGGTTTGCAACTTTATCATTGCCTCCGTAGCTCGGGAATGAGGCGTCATACGCCTCACTTCCATCGAACACATGGGAAGGGTAGTCATCATTGCCATTTTGGCTAAATGCAGGCAAAAGGTGAGATCCGCTTTCTAAATAACGACCCCCGCCTACCAAAGCAATTGCCATGTTGTTGGCAGAATGAACATTGGGAAATCCAGTGGTGGCAGTAATATAAATGACTGAATTATCGAGGACGCTTTGACCACTTCCTGGTGCGAGTGGCTCAGGCATTTGCTGAAGGTCACCCAGAAGGCTTCCAATCTGGCTATAGAGGTAGCGATAGATTCCACCTAGATTCTGCATTGTGATCTGATCAGAAGTTTCCATCAAAAAATGTCGTTTAGGTTATGATGATCCTTGTAATATGGGACTTTTTAGTACCCT